>CALXGD010000032.1 GCA_944387745.1 uncultured Oscillospiraceae bacterium | reverse complement strand
CAGCCCCCGGCGCATCACCGGCTGGAAGTAGATCATCACGTTCCGGCAGCTGATGAGGTCCAGCTTGCCGAAGGGGGGATCGGAGAACATGTTGTGGGTGGCAAAGACGATCATCCGGCGGATGCTCTTGGAGATGTGGTACTGGTCGTTCAGCTTCATAAAGTACTTGGCCAGCCGGTCCGGGGTCACGTCGTCGATGATGTTATCGGAAAATACCCCCTTGCCCGCCTGTTCAATGGCCCGGCTGTCCACGTCGGTGGCAAAGATCTTCACGTCCCGCTGGACCTGTAGCTCCTCCATGACCTCCTGAAAGAGGATGGCGATGGAGTAGGCCTCCTCGCCAGTGGAGCAGCCGGCGGACCACACCCGGATGGGCTCATCCTCCTTGGCCCGCTCCACGATCTTATAGATGGCGTTATACTTGAGCTTCTCAAAGAAGGCCGGATCCCGGAAGAAGCTGGTGACGCCGATGAAGATCTCCCGGGTGAGGATGTTGACCTCCTCGGGGCTGTCCCCCAGCAGACGGGCGAAGTCGGACAGGGTGGCTGTGTGGGTGACCAGCATCCGCCGCTCAATTCGCCGCAGGATGGTGGAGCGCTTATAGTAGGTGAAGTCGATGCCGCTGGCATTTTTCAGGATGGTGTAGATGTGGGAGAGGGTCTCCTCCTCAGAGAAGAGGGCGTCCTCGTCGGACAGCAGCCCGTCGTTGCGCAGGGGACGGAGCAGAATGGGGGTGTTGGAGAAGTTCAGGATCTCCTCTGCAATCTCCTCTGGGGAGAGAACGAAGTCCGCCAGCCCCGTGTTGATGACGCTCCTGGGCATCCCGTCGAACTTGGCGCTGTCCGGGTCCTGGGCGATGACCAGCCCCCCGACCTCCTTCACCGCCTTGACGCCGTTGGTGCCGTCGGAGCCGGTGCCCGAGAGGACCACGGCGATGGCGTGCTCCCGCATCTCATCCGCCAGGGATGCAAAGAAGGCGTCAATGGGGTGGTTCAGGGTGCCCGGGGCATCGGACAGGATGAGCTGGCCGGCCTTGACGGTCATGTACTTCTTGGGCGGAATCAGATAGACAGTGTCGGGCTCAATGGTCATGTGGTTTTCCGCCTGGCAGACGGTCATCTCCGTGTGCTTGCCCAGAATGTCCGCCATCAGGCTCTTATAGTCCGGGGAGAGGTGCTGGATTACCACGAAGCTCAGACCACTGTTGGGAGGCATATAGCCAAAAAACTGCTGCAGCGCCTCCAGGCCCCCGGCGGAGGCGCCGATGCCGATGATCATGGGCGGCTTTAGGTCGCCCTCTGCCGCCGCTGACTTTTTTTCTTCCCGCTGTTTCATGTGCAATGCTCCTTCCCGTGTTCAAGTTCTCTCCTAAACGGCGTCTCTTACCAGATATTTCTGCTGGAACGCCTCCGCCGGCATGGGCCGGTCGTAGTAAAAGCCCTGGGCATAGATGCAGCCCATCTCCCGCAGGGCGGCGATCTGGTCCTCTGTCTCCACGCCCTCGGCCACGCAGGTCATGCCATAGGAGTGGCAGATCTGCACCAGGTCCCGGACCAGAGTCCGGTCAATGGGGTTGGAGACCAACTCAGAGATGAGACTCCGGTCCAGCTTCACCGTCTCAAACTTCACGTTGGTGAAGAGGGACAAATTGGCGTACTGAGAGCCGAAGTCGTCCAGGCTGATCCGCAGGCCACAGGTGCGGAACCGCTCGACAATCTCCCGGAACTCGCTGGTTTTCATATTGCTGCCCCGTTCGGTGACCTCCAGCTCCAGGGCGGAGGCCGGCAGCATGGGGTAGCGGCTCTGGACGGCCAGTACCGAGGCCATGGTGGACGGGTGGGTGAGGGTGACCCGGGAGAGGTTGACCGCCACCGGGATGACCCCCAGGCCATCCTTCCGCCACTGCTCCATCTGAGAGAGGGCCTGCTCCAGGACGAACAGGTCCAGGTCCCGGATCGAGCCGTCGCTCTCCAAGAGCTCGATAAACTGGGCGGGGGGAATGATGGACCCGTCGTCCGCCACGCCCCGGACCAGGGCCTCGGCCCCCATGATGGAGCCGTCCCGCATATCCACCTTGGGCTGATAGTAGAGGAGGAAGCGGCCCGCCTGGGCGGCTTCGTGTATGGAGGAGTAGTCCTCCGGGTGGACGGGGACCTGTTCCTCGCCTCCGACACCGCCGGAGAAAAATTCCATGTTCATGGCGGACTTGGCGTCCTCCGCCAGGCGCTTGCCGGTGAATACCCCGTCCGCCCAGGCCCGCCCGATCCGCACCTGTCTGGGATAGCGCCGCTGGAGGATGGACCGGAGCCGGCCGCACCGCCCCAGAAAGACCTCCCGGGTGGTGTTGGGGTAGAACGCCACAAATTCCGTCTCCCAGGTGCGGAACAGCAGTCCGGTGCCGAACAGGTCCGCCAGCGTCTGGGTCACATACCACAGCAGCTTGCTGCCGTACTCAAAGCCGAAATTCTTATTGATGAAGGCGAAGTCGGGGATGTTCAGACAGACCACGCCCATAGAGCTGTAAAACTCCGAGGTGAGGGAGTAGACGGTGTGGAGGTAGGCCCGCAGGTCGGGCAGGTCCGTCAGCTGCTCTGTGGGCTGGGCTGGGCGCTCCTGGAAGTGGAACCGCTCCCGCTGCTGTAGGATCAGGGGGATCAGGGCGCCGAAGAGCGCCCCGTCCTCCAATACTTCCCGGGCATTTTCGATGCACAGGAAGCCCTCCACCTGCTGGTCCCGGATCAGGGGCAGGGCGGCAAAGTACCAGGGGCGGGTCTCCGGCACCTCACCGTCCAGGTCGATGGGCGCCTGACGGCTGAGAAATACGGGCATCTGCTCCTGCAGACAGCGCTTGAGCAGGGGAAAGCGGTCCAGCTGGGCGCCGGAGACCGCCTGCTGGATGCTGCGCTTGGCGGCGCTGGTCCACTCGAAGGTCATAACCACAGTGCGCTGGCGCTCTGACAGCATCATGGTGTAGACCCGGTCCGCCTGATAGTGCTCCCCAATGGCCCGGAGCACCCCCAGCAGGGAGGCGTCTAGCGTCCGGGCAGTGAGCATGGTGGACACGCAGGCCAGGGCGATGTCCTTCTCCTGGTCGGAGAGGGGGCGGCTCCACTCTCTGGTGGAGAGGACCGAGATCTGATCCTCCTGGTCTGGCTGGGGCAGCTGGGTCCACTCCCAGTCCTCATCTTCTGGGGTGAATGCCACCGTGTCCTCCGCAGCGTTCCACCAGAAGTTGCACACCCGGGCCGCCTGGGCCAGCATCACATTGTATAGCGCCGTGGAGCTGGGCATCAGACTGATCCCCACGATGATGCGCAGGGGGATGTCGGGCTCCTCCGCTGTGAGGGCTTGCCGCAGGAAGGCTACCGCCTCTGTCAGAGAGCGCTGCAGCTCTTCCTTCTCCGCCACGGAGGGGAACACCGCCACGATCTGGTGATGGTCATACTGTCCCAGCAGACAATTTCCGCCCAGCGTCAGGGACAGGGCTGCCGCGGCGGCGTAGCGCAGGCGGTCTGCGGCGG
>CALXGD010000031.1 GCA_944387745.1 uncultured Oscillospiraceae bacterium | reverse complement strand
CCTTCTACGGGCCCAAGCTGGACTTCCACCTGGCCGACTCCCTGGGCCGCACCTGGCAGTGCGGCACCATCCAGCTGGACTCCCAGCTGCCCGAGCGCTTCGAGCTGGAGTACACCGGCGAGGACGGCCAGAAACACCGCCCCGTGATGATCCACCGGGTGGTGCTGGGCTCCATCGAGCGATTCATCGGCGTCATCACCGAGCACTTCGCCGGGGCCTTCCCCGCCTGGCTGGCCCCCGTCCAGGTGAAGGTGCTCCCCGTCACTGACCGGGCGGCGGAGTACGCCGAACAGATCGCCGCCGACCTGGACGCCAAGGGCTTCCGGGTGGAGGTGGACGGCCGGAACGAGAAGATCGGCAAAAAGATCCGGGAGGCCACCCTGGAGAAGATCCCCTATATGCTGGTGGTGGGCGACCGGGACATGGAGAACCAGACCGTCTCCCTGCGCCTGCGCTCCGGCGAGGACAAGGGGGCCATGTCCCTGGCCGACTTCGAGGTCATCATCGCAGAGGACGTGCGCACCAAGGCCATCTGGTAAAAGAGAAACCGGGGGCAACGCCCCCCAAGTTAAAGATATGGGAACGGCTCCTGGCCACAAAGCCAGGGGCCGTTCCCGCGTTGTTTTATCATTGCTCCGCCAGGATTTTCAGATAGTCCCGGTAATTTTCCTCCAGCAGCCGAGGGGTGTCCAGACCGTAGGGACACTTGGCTGTACAGGCCCCGCAGTGGCGGCAGTCCTCGATTTTCTTCATCTTCTCCTGCCACTTGGGACTCAGCCAGTCCGCCGCCGGCGCGCGGCGGAGCATCAGGATCATCCGGGCGCAGTTGCTAATCGCGATGCCAGCCGGGCAGGGCATACAGTAGCCACAGCCCCGGCAGAAATCCCCGGCCAGTTCCTTCCGGTCCTTGTGGATCACGGCCTGACGCTCCGGCGTGAGAGCAGGAGGCGCGCCGATGCAGGACAGGAACTGCTCCAGCTCCCAGCCGTGCTGGACGCCCCAGATGGGCAGTACAGTGGGCTGCTGCTCCATGAAGGCGGCTGCGGCCAGCCCATCCCGGATGAGGCCGCCGGACAGGGCTTTCATGGCAATAAAGCCCATATCCGCCGCCCGGCACTTTTCCACCAGCTCTTGATCCTTGGGACCGGACAGGTAGCTGTAGGGAAACTGCAGCGTGTCGTACAGCCCCGAGTCGATGCTCTCATGGGCCACGGCCAGGCGGTGGTTCGTGATGGAGAGGAAGCGGATCTTCCCCTGGCGCTTGGCCTCCAGGGCGGCGTCATACAGCCCGTCCTCCCCGCCGGGCTTGGGGCAGAAGGGGGGATTGTGGAACTGGTAGACGTCGATGTAGTCGGTCTGTAAATTGCGCAGGCTGGTCTCCAGGTCCCGCCAAAAGCCCTCCGCTGTGACGGCCGCCGTCTTGGTGGCCAGAATCACCTTGTCTCTCATGCCGGCAAAGGCCGCCCCCACCTTCTCCTCGCTGTCGGTGTAGGATCGAGCGGTGTCGAAGTAGTTGATCCCCCCGTCGCAGGCCCGGCGGAGCAGCTTGACCGCCTCTTCTTTTGAAATGCGCTGGATGGGCAGACAGCCGAAGCCCTGCTTGCACACGGTCAGCCCCGTGCGTCCCAGCCGTACTGTTGTCATAGATACATTCCTCCTTTACGCTCCCGCAGCCGGTTCTTCTGTGTCTATTAAAAGCCGAACCTGCCCCCTCTGTCAAGAGGCTCTGCGGCCCTTTCGCCCCAGTGAGCTCTGTGGGGCTTGTCCTCCCCCTCTCTTTCGTCTATAATAGAGGGCACGATTCGACAAAACGCCCCATAGAAAGGAAGTCCTGACCCATGCACCTGCGAATTAGAGTCGCACTGGCGGCCCTGGGAGCTCTGTTGATCCCCCTGTCCGCCTGTCAAGCGCCCCAGGAGGCGCCCCCTTCCCAGGAGCCCGCTGTCTCCGCCTGGGCAGAGGAGCTCCCCCTGGAGCACACCCCTCCGGAGGTCCCGGAGGAACCCCAGCCGGAGCCCCAGCCCCTCACTCAGGAGGATTTGACCGCCGTTCTGGACGAGGTGATGGCTGAGTATTCCGCTGCGGGGGTCTCCCTGGCGGTAATCGAGAATGGGACACCCGGCGCCGGCGCAGCCTGGGGCTGGGCCGTGAAAGACGTCCGGGAGATGACACCAGAGACCAAGATCCGGGCGGCCTCCCTCAGCAAGACCGCCTTGGGTCTGTGCGCCCTGGCCATGGCGGAGGACGGCCTGGCTGACCTGGACGCCCCCCTGTCCTCCTGGTGGGGGTCCTCTGTCCAGGACCCCTACGCCCAGACCCAGCCCACCCTGCGCACCCTCATGTCCCACTCCTCCGGACTGAAGGACTTTGAGGTGACCCGGGGGCTGTCCAAGCTGGAGGGCCTTCTGTCCGGCTCCCCCTGGCGGGATGTGGAGCCTGGGACAGCGGAGGCCTGGCACTACAGCAATTTCGGTGCCAGCATCCTGGGCACCACCCTGGAGCTGGCCTCCGGCCAGCTGCTGGACCACTATTTCCAGGATCGCTTCCTCCAGCCCATGGGCATCCGGGCCTCCCTCCACGCGGGGAATCTGGAGGCTGAGGAGGTGAGCTCCCTCTATGATTCCCAGGGAAACGTGATGCGCAGCCCCCAGCAGCAGACCGGCCAAACCGTCCCCGATGAGATCGGCCTGGGGGCCTCCTATTTTCCCGGCGGGCTCACTATCAGCGCCCCGGACCTGGCCAAGCTGGTCTCCCTGCTGGCCAACGACGGCGCCTATGAGGGCGTCTCCTACCTCTCCCCGGAGTCGGTGGCTGAGATGGAGAGGGCCCAATTCACCGTGGACCCGGGGGATACCTCCCCCTTTGACCAGTGCCTGATTCTGCGGCGGCAGGAGGACCTGCTGGGCCGGGACCAGCTCTACTACCACACAGGCAGCGCCTATGGGGTCTATTCCCTGCTCTCCTACGACCCGGACACCGGGGACGGTGTGGTGGTCATCACCACTGGCGCCCCCCGGCAGGTAGACCAGCGTGGGCTCTACGCCCTGCCTGCGCGCCTGTCGGAGCGGCTATACGAAGAGATGGAGGCGCGCCGGCCATGAAAAAACACATCCTTTCCCTGCTTCTGTGCCTGGCGCTGCTCTCCGGCTGTGCCCCCACAAATCCGGTGGAGTCGGCAGAAGCCGCTCCTGCTCCCGCCCCCGCAGCCTCCGTCCCCGCCCCGGAGCCGGAGCCCACGGCAATCCGTCTGCTGGCGGCGGGGGATGTGATGAGCCATATGCCCATCACACAGGACGCCTTTGTGGCCGCCTCCGGCTCCTACAGCTACCGACACATGCTCCAGGAGGCGGCGGAGCAGCTGTCCGGAGTGGACTACGCCCTGGCCAACCTGGAGACCGTCCTGGCGGGCGGCCCCCACTACTCGGGCTTTCCCACCTTCAACTCCCCTGACGCCCTGGCAGCCGATCTGAAGGAGGCGGGCTTCGACCTGGTCTCCACCGCTAATAACCACAGCCTGGACCAGGGAACTCGGGGTGTATTCCGCACCCTGGATGTGCTGGACGAGGTGGGCCTGGCCCATGTGGGCACTTGCCGCTCCCAGGAGGAGCTGGACGACTCCCAGGGCATCTATGTGGCGGAGATCGACGACATCTCCATCGCCTTTCTGTGCTACACCTACGGTCTGAATGGGTTCCGCCTCCCGGAGGG
This sequence comes from uncultured Oscillospiraceae bacterium, assembly GCA_944387745.1. The sequence goes on along the minus strand of CALXGD010000031.1, from coordinate 8,510 downwards.
GGAGGAGTACGCCGTCAACGTATACAATCTGGATTACTTCACCACCCTGTCCCAGCCGGACTACGACCGCCTGGCCGCCGACTTGACCGAGGCCAGGGCTCTGGACACTGACCTCATCGCCGTACTCATCCACTGGGGCACGGAGTACCAGGACGCCCCCAACCAATATCAGACCTCTCTGGCCCAATTTTTGGCGGAGCAGGGGGCCGACCTGATTCTGGGCAACCACCCCCACGTGCTGCAACCCTATGAGTTTCTCTCCGTCACCGGGTGGGACGGGGAGCCCCGCACCAGCTTTGTGTGCTATTCCCTGGGGAACTTTCTCTCCAACCAGCAGGAGCTGGAGACGCGGACCACGGCCCTGCTGGAGCTGGAGCTGACCAAGGACCCCGCCGCCGGAGATACGCGGGTCACCGCCGTGGGCTATGAGCCCTACTACATGCTCCACCGGAACAGTCAGCCCGCCGGACAGCAGCGGTATCTGGTAAACATCCACCGGGCCCTGGCGGACCAGGAGGCGGGCGGTCTGGCCCTCACCGCCTCTGAGAATCAGGAGCTCCAGTCGGCTCTGGAGCACTGCCACTCCATTTTAGGGGCGGAGGGGGACCTGGGTCTCCCCTGATGCAGTTGTAGAACAAAAGGGCGCAGTACCCAAGCGCTCTGTCATTTCAAGAAAAACGGCCGCCCCTGTGGGCGGCCGTTTTTGTGGGAATTCATCTCTCAGGCTCCAAACACAAATTGCGCACCAGTGTGCCCGCTGGCTCACAGGGATAGATTGGTGCAGAGCTCCCGTTTCGCGGCAGGTCTTTTTTCAGACCTCTCTAGGCGCAGGCTTACAGGGAGGACGGCTCCCCGCCGGCCAAATCGGCCCCCGCCTCCGTCTTTTAAAAAATTTTCTCTCCCCCCCGCCGCACCGCCGGCGGCACCACACCGCACATGACAGAACATCACATTTACATTTACACTTACTATACTGTTACTGTTACTATACCTGCTATTTGCACGGAAATGTACAACCTGAAACCGGAGTTTCCCTGCGGAGCGGGCGGAAGCCTCAGTCAAAGAAAAACAGGTCCTCCACCGTGCAGCCGAACACCTTGGCGATGTCCATGGCCAGCTTCAGGGAGGGGTTGTACTTCCCGTTCTCCAGGTTGCCGATGGTCTCCCGGCGCACCCCCACCTTCTGGGCCAGCTCCTCCTGGCTGAGTCTGTCCCGGGCCCGGTACTCTCGGATTTTAGTGGTCAGGCTCATGCGCTCTCCCTCATCTCCTTCCACTCCAGCCAGCTGTGGTGGAGGCAGAAGAACACCAGGGCGGCGGCAAAGCTGGCGGCCAGGGCCGGGCCCACCGGGTTGCTGCGGGAGTCCAGGACATAGAACACCAGCATGAAGGGGGCCAACGTGACGCACTGGAGCAGATAAGCGGCGGTGGCCGATCGGCGCAGGGTGAGTAGAAACAGCTCGTCCGGATTCACCCAGAAGTACCGGAAAAAGGCCAGAAAACCCAGAAAGCCGATAAAGTCCACCCGCCCGGTGGGGAAGTACAGCAGGGCGGCTGCGGCGGGAAGGGACAGCAGCCCCAGGTAGTTGAAGGGATGTTTCATACGATAGCTCCTCTCTGTGTCAGTTTAGGCTGTGATATATTTCGCTCACTTCTTGAGTGAAATATATCACATTGCTCCCCTCCTGTCAAGGATTTTGCGCGAAAAATATCACAGCATTTTCCGCGCGTCCTCCCAGCCCAAAAATTTAGGCATACCCCCCGGCCTGTCCACATAGGATGGTGGCAAAGGCCGGTGATTGACATTGGAACAGAAACCGATCACAGCATATGAACAGGCAGCCCAGGTGCTGCCCCTCCCCCTGCGGCAGGCGGCCCTGTCTCTCCCGCTCCAGGAGCGGGAGAGGGCAGAGGAGCTGCGCCTGCGGTGTGGACAGCCCCTCACCGTCCTCCTTCCAGAGGGGGAGCGGCCCCTTGGCCGGAACAAGGTCACCCAGAGGGAGCTAGAGCAGCTGCTGGAGCTGGCTAGCCGGGCATCCCTCCACACGGTGCTGGACCAGCTTCGCAGAGGCTATCTCACCGTCGAGGGGGGGCACCGGGTGGGACTGTGCGGCACTGCCCTGATGCGGGAGGGGGAGATCCACACCCTGCGTCAGCTGTCCTCTGGTGCGGTGCGCATCGCCCGGCAGGAGATCGGGGCGGCGGAGGCGGTGTGGGACAGGCTGGCCGGGGCCGGAGGGCTGCTGGAGAGCACCCTCATCCTGGCTCCCCCCGGAGCGGGAAAAACCACCCTGCTCCGGGATCTGATCCGCATGGCCTCCGATGGGGTCCACTTCGCTCCCCAGCGGGTGGGCGTAGCCGACGAGCGGGGGGAGGTGGCCGCCCTGTGGGGCGGCTGTCCCCAGCTGGACGTGGGACAGCACACCGACGTAGTGGAGGGCTGCCCCAAGGCCCAGGCCCTCATGCTCCTGCTGCGGGCCATGAACCCCCAGCTCCTGGCGGCGGACGAGATCACCGCCCCAGAGGACATCCGGGCCCTGGAGTCGGCCGCCGGCTGCGGCGTCTCCCTGCTGGCCACTGCCCACGGCCGGGATCGGGAGGATCTGGTCCGCAGGCCCCTGTACCGGGAGCTTCTCTCCGTCGGCATCTTCCGCCGCCTGGTGCTCATCCAGGTTCAGGGCGGGGTCCGCCACTATGAGACGGAGGTGCTGCCATGATCCGGCTTCTGGGGGCGGTGCTCATCGCCTTCGCCGCCGCCTGGCTGGGGCTGCGGGCGGCAGCGGAGCTGTCCGGACGGGTGCGGCGGCTGGACGCCCTGGCCGAGGGGCTAGCGCTGCTTCGTCAGGAGCTGTGGGCCAGAGGCGACCCCCTCCCCCAGGCCTTCTCACAGCTGTCCCAGCGGACGGAGGAGCCAGCCCGCACCCTCTTCGCCCGGTGTGCCCAGGCCTGCGGCCAGCTGGACCAGGAGCCCTTTTCCCAGGCCTGGAACCGCCTGGTCCGTCAGTTGGAGGGAGTACCGGCCTCCGGCCTGGCGGCCCTCCTGCCCCTGGGCGAGGTGCTGGGCCGGTACGACGCGGAGGGACAGCGGGAGGCTGTCGTCCGGGCCTGCTCCGCCCTGGACCAGGTCCGGAGCCGTGCCGAGGAGGAGCGGCTGCGCATGGGCCGGGTCTACCAGGCCCTGGGGCTGACCGGCGGCGGATTTCTCATTATTTTGCTCCTTTGAGGGGCTACAATGGAGACTGCACACGAAAGAGGGAATTGACAGTGGAGGTAGACCTGATTTTCCGCATCGCGGCCATTGGCATCCTGGTGGCCGTGCTCAACCAGGTGCTCAGCCGGGCGGGGCGGGACGAACAGGCCATGATGACCACTCTTGCAGGGCTGGTAGTGGTGCTGATGATGGTGGTCCAGGAGATTGCCGACCTGTTCGACCTGGTCAAGACCCTGTTTCAGCTATGACAGAGCTCATGGTAAAGGTGGCGGCAGCGGCGGTGGCCGCCGCCCTGTGCGCATCTGTGGTCCGCCGGGGTGCGCCGGAGGTCGCCCTGACTCTGGTGCTGGCGGCGGGGGCCTGGATCCTGTTCAGCCTTATGGGCAGCCTGGAGGGAGTGGTCTCGCTGATGAAGGAGCTGTCCCAGCTGGCCGGGTTGGACCAGAGCGTGGTGGAGCCGGTTTTTAAGACAGTGGTGCTGTCTATATTGACCAAGCTCACCTCGGAGCTCTGCCGCGCCGCGGGGGAGGGTGGTCTGGCCGCCGCGGTGGAGACCGCCGGCACCGTCCTGGCCCTGGCTGCGGCCCTCCCCCTGGTGCGGGGCGTAATGGAGCTAATAGAGGAGATGCTGGTATGAGGCGGATGCTGTGCGCCCTTCTCCTGCTGCTCCCTCTGGCAGCTCTGCCCGCCCTGGGGGCGGAGCTCTCCTTTCCCCAGGCGGAGGCCCTCCTCCAGGAGGCGGAGCGCTGGGGGGTAACAGAGACCCAGGACCTGGACCAGGGCCTCCGGGACATCCTAGAGGCCGGCCTGGACCAGCTGGATCTGCTGGTCCGCCGCAGCCTTCAAACGGGACTTAAGCTGCTGGCGGTGGTACTGCTGTGCGGCCTGGCCGAGAGTGCCGGTCTGGGCGTCAAGGGGGACGGCCTCAAGGCGGCGGAGGTGGCCGGAGCTCTGGCGGTCACCGCCCTCACCGTCAGCGACATGACCGCCATGGTCGGCCTGGGACGGGAGACCATTGGGCGCATGGACGATTTCGCCCAGCTGCTGCTCCCCGCCATGGCCGCCCTCACTGCCGCCACGGGGGGAGTCACTGGGGCGGCGGTACGTCAGGGGGTCACGGTGCTCTTCTCCGACCTGCTGATCTCCGCCATTGACCGGCTGCTGGTCCCCCTCCTCTACGCCTATACAGCGGCCTGCTGCGCCCACGCCGCCCTGGGCAATGAGGGGCTGAAAAAGCTGGCCGATCTCATCAAGGGGGCCATCGTCTTTTTCCTCACCACGGGGTTGCTGCTCTTTGTGGGGTACTTAACTGCCAGCGGAGCCATCGCCGGCTCCGCTGACGCCGCGGCAGTCAAGGCGGCGAAAATGGCCATCTCCCGGGCGGTGCCCGTGGTAGGGGGCATTCTCTCAGACGCGGCGGAGACGGTCCTGGCCGGGGCCGGCGTCCTCCGGGGGACAGTGGGGCTGGCAGGGACATTGGCGGTGCTGGCCATCTGCTTCACCCCTTTCCTCCAGCTGGCGATTCAATATCTCACCTATAAGGGGGCGGCAGCATTGACGGGAACTGTAGCCAGCAGCGGACTGTGTCAGCTGCTGGACCGCATCGGCGGGGCCTTCGGCCTCATTCTGGGCATGACGGGCAGCTGCGCCCTCATCCTCCTGTTCAGCATTGTGTCCGCGGTGTCGGCGGTGACAGCGGGATGATGGAGGGTCTGCGCCTCTGGCTCACAGGGGTGACCGCCGCCGCCATCCTGTGCGCCCTGGCTGAAACGCTGATGCCCCAGGGGGCGGTGCGGCAGGTGGGGCGGCTGGCCTGCGGTCTGGTCATGCTGGCCGCCATTCTCCGCCCTCTGGTCCGGCTGGAGATCCCCGACCCGGCCCAGTGGCTCCGGGACTGGCAGACAGCCCACACCGTCCAGCTCCAGTCCCTGGAGGAGCAGCGGGACCAATCCATGAAATCCATCATAGAGCAGTCCCTGGCCGCATATATTGTGGACAAGGCGGCCCAGCTGGGGGCCTCCTGCACCGCCCAGGTCGCCTGCCGGCAGGAGGAGGCGGGGGTGTTCCTCCCCTACGAGGCTCAGATACAGGGGGAGCTCACCCCCGCCCAGCAGGAGGCCCTGGCCGCCGCCCTGGAGGAGGAGCTGGCCATCCCCCGGGATCGCCTGTCCATCCAGGGCCCGCAGACACAGGAGGTGTCACCATGAAGTCATCCGGAGTCCGAGAGGTCCTCGCCGCCGCCCGCCGGCTGTTTCGCCGATACCAATTCGCATTTCTGGTCCTGGCGGCGGGGACTCTACTCCTTCTGCTGCCCTCGGGCGGGGAGGAGGCGTCTCCCTCTCCCCTGTCGGAAACCGCCCTGGAGGTCTTTCCCTTGGAGGAGTTTGAGGAGAAGCTGGCCGACACCCTGTCCCAGATCCGGGGAGCGGGGGAGGTGCGGGTGGCGCTGTCTCTAAAGAGCGGCAGCCGGCAGATCCTGGCCCAGGATACTCAGCGGGGGGCGGACGGCGACTCCAGCTCCTCCACCGTCACCCTGGGCCGGGGCTCCGGCAGTCAGGAGGTGGTCCCTCTCCAGACCATGGCACCTCAATTCCTGGGGGCCCTGGTGGTCTGCCCCGGCGGTGACGACCCGGAGGTGCGCCTGGAGCTCATCGGAGCGGTGTCCGCCCTCACCGGCCTGGGCAGCGACAAGATCTCTGTGTGTCCCAGCGGGTAGAGAAAACAGCTGCGGCCTCGTGTTCTGCGGGCGCACAGGGTGCGCCCCCATCAATTATTTTCAGGGAGGAATGGAAACCATGAAAACGAAAGGCAAGGGACTCTCACAGCTCTGGAAGCGCAACGCGGTGGTGGCGGCCATCGCCCTGTTCGTGTGCGCGGCGGTATATCTGAATTGGAGCTACGAGCAGGAGGCGGGCAAGACTCTGGGGGAGTCCACCATGGTGGGCAGCGAGGACCCGCTGCTGGACGGCGGGACGGCTGCAGCCCCAGCGGAGACGTCCCCTGACAGCGCTCAGGAGGAGCCCTCTGACCAGGAGACCGCCGTCACCGGCAGCGACTACTTCGCCACAGCCCGCCTCAACCGCCAGCAGTCCCGGGACAGCGCCCTGGCACTGCTCCAGGACGCCGCCGCCGGCGCGGAGGCAGACCAGACTCTGAGGGACGAGGCCAACGAGAGCATCCAGACCATGGCCGACTACACCGTCACGGAGGCTCAGATCGAAAATCTGGTCATTGCCAAGGGGTATGCCGACTGTGTGGCCTTCATCGGGGAGAACGCCCTCAGCCTGGCAGTGGCCTCCCCGGAGGGCGGGCTTACCGACGCGGACACCGCCAGGATCGTGGACGTGGTGAACCAGACGGCTGGCTTCACTGCCGACCAGATTAAGATCATCGCCGTGGAGCCCGCCGGCTAAATTCCCGTTTTCAGTTGTCAAATCCGCTCCGCCGTGGTACAATAAGCCCAGAAGTTCCAGGAGGCCTCCCGGCCGCTCCCTGAGCGGGGACCGTCTGCTCCGGCTGGGGCATCCTGGAGAGCAAGAAGAAGGAGCGTGACCATCCGTGAGTGAGAACAAGGACTATGTCTCCCGCTCTGACGAGCTGGGCAACATCCATATTTCCGAAGAGGTGCTGGCCGCCATTGCCGCAGCCGCGGCCCTGGAGGTGGACGGCGTCAGCGGCCTGGCCGCCAACCTGGGCAGCGACATCGCCGAGCTGTTGGGCAAAAAGAGTCTGACTAAGGGCATCCACATCCAGATGGAGGAGGAAAAGGTCACGGTGGAGCTGTCCATCCTCATGTCCTACGGCCACACCATCCCCGAGGTGGGCCGGGCGGTCCAGGACAGCGTGAAAAACGCAGTGGAATCCATGACCGGGCTGGAGATCGCCGCGGTCAACGTCAACGTGGGGGGGATCACCCTCCCCTCGGCGCAGCCCTGACAACGGCACAGACAGAGACAGGCAGGCGCGGCCCCAGGGCCGCGTCTGTTTTATTTTTTCGGACCGCGCGTCAGCATCCACCAAAAATTCCAGGAAACCCTGCCGCGGAATTGTGAATAAATCTTGACATGGCCCCCGGTTGCCTTTAAAATAAATGTTAGGACGAAAAATGAAAAACTTGGGGGATGTTTTTCAGCTGTCGCAGGGATTGCTGGGCCATTGCGTCACAGAGCGCCTTGCGGCTCCTTTTATGCTGTCTGACCCGGCGGTGTGCCCCGCCGCCGGCGTAAAACCATATTGTGCGCGGCCTCAGCTGCGCCGGGACCGGGGGCGTCCCTTTTCATTTGATTTTTTTGGAGGTGTATATATCCCACTATGGAGCTTATTATCATCGCAGCGGTTATAGGACTGCTGGTCGGCGCGGGACTTGTATATGTGTTCGGCGTGCAGCGGGAGCGGAAGCAGGCCCAGGAGGACCTGAGCTCCGCCCGCAACCAGGCCAAGCAGATTGTCAACGACGCCTATAAGAGCGCTGAAAACAAGAAGCGCGAGGCTATGGTAGAGGCCAAGGAGGAGATCCTGAAGGCCCGCAACGAGTACGAGCGGGAGGAAAAGGAGCGCCGGGCCGACCTGCAGAAGCAGGAGCGCCGGCTGCAGCAGAAGGAAGAAAACCTGGACCGCAAGACCGAGAATATGGAGCGGAAGGAGGAGCACCTGGCCAACCGCCTGGCCAAGCTGGAGGCCACCCAGGCTGAGGCAGAGGCCCTGAAGCAGGAGCAGGTAGCCAAGCTGGAGGAGATCTCCGGCTATACCGCCGAGGAGGCCAAGGCCTACCTGCTCTCCCAGCTGGAGGCCGACGTGACCCACGAGTCCGCCATGAAAATCAAGGAGATCGAGGCTCGCTTCAAGGACGAGGCGGACACGAAGGCCCGGGAGATTCTCTCCCTGGCCATCCAGCGCTGCGCCGCCGACCATGTGGCCGAGGCCACCGTCTCCGTGGTTCCCCTGCCCAACGACGAGATGAAGGGCCGCATCATCGGCCGGGAGGGCCGCAACATCCGCACCCTGGAGACCCTCACCGGGGTAGATCTGATCATCGACGACACACCGGAGGCCATCACCGTCTCCTGTTTTGACCCCGTCCGCCGGGAAATCGCCCGGCTGGCCCTGGAGAAGCTCATCCTGGACGGCCGCATCCACCCCGCCCGCATTGAGGAGATGGTGGAGAAGGCCAAGCGGGAGGTGGACGCCACCATCAAGGCCGAGGGCGAGCGGGCCGTCTTTGAGACCAACGTCCACGGCCTCCATCCGGAGCTGGTGAAGCTCCTGGGCCGGATGCGCTACCGCACCAGCTACGGCCAGAA
>CALXGD010000030.1 GCA_944387745.1 uncultured Oscillospiraceae bacterium | reverse complement strand
GGAACGAAGGGACCCGGCCGGGCGGTGTGGCCCGGCCGACCCCCCCCCAGCGTAAACCCGTTGAAAAACAAGGAGGAACCCACCATGGCCAAAAAAGGGATGAAGCGTCCGGGCGGAACAGGTCCGGAGGAACAAAGCCCCACCGCCGGCTCCCGAAGCTCCGGAAAAAGTACAAAGCAGAAGTCAGATTCCAGTCAACTCCAGTGACCACAGCCGCCAGCCCGCCGAGATCCCCCCGGCGGGCTGGCGGCTTTTCCGGTTCTCTGCCTGGATTTAGAATTGATTTTGTCTGTGTTTGGTGCTAAACTGAAAAAGTGAAATTTCTGACGCCCAGAGGGCGAGCTGGTGCAGAGGAAGGAGCGGATCGGCCATGCGAGTTGCTGCGGCGGCCCAGATGAAGGAGCTGGACCGGCAGGCCATTGAGGAATGTGGGGTCCCATCTCTGGACCTGATGGAGCGCGCCGCCCAGTGCGTGGCGGATGCGGTGGAGGAGCTGCTGAACCGGGGGAGCGATGCCCGGGTTGGCGTCATCGGCGGCGCAACCTCCGCCCTGGTGATGGTTTCCAACGGCCGGGAGGACCCGGAGGTGGTCCAGGCGGCGGAGCGGGAGCGGCAAAAGCTCCAGGCTATTCTGGACGAGAAGCGGCGGGACAAAGCCCCCTGGGTGGGAGTGCTGTGCGGCCCCGGTAACAACGGCGGGGACGGAGTGGCCGCCGCCCGCCTTCTCCTGGAGATGGGGTGCCGGGTGCGGGCCTTCCTGGTGGGGGACCGGACGAAAATGTCCCCTGACGAGCGGGCAATGGAGGAAAAGCTCCAGAAGGCCGGCGGCGTGCTGGAGGATTTTTGTCCCCAGGACAGCGCACAGGTGACGTGGCTCATGGAGTGCGACTGCCTAGTGGACGCCCTGTTCGGGGTGGGCCTCTCCCGGCCGGTGGAGGGGGATTTCCTCTGCGCAGTGCGGCTGATGCAGGACGCCCCCAGCTTCCGGCGGGTGGTGTCCTGCGACGTCCCCTCCGGTATCCATTCGGACACCGGGGAGGTGCTGGGGGAGGCCGTCCACGCTGGGGTCACCGTTACCTTCACCTGCGCCAAGCCCGGCCATTTTCTGGGGGACGGGGCGGAGTACACGGGGGAGCTGCGGGTCTGTGACATCGGTGTCCCCGATGAGCTGCTGTACGGCCCGCAAAACCGGGACCGCTTCCTGGTGGAGACCATGGACGGCTGTATGGACCTCCCTAGGCGAAAGCCCAACAGCCACAAGGGGGACTATGGCAAGCTCTTTCTCCTGGCCGGGAGCGAGGGCTACACCGGCGCGCCGGTGCTGGCCGCCTCCGCCGCCGTGAGGGGCGGGGCCGGTCTGGTTTTCCTGGGGGTGCCTCGGGAGATCTACCCCATTGTGGCGGTGAAGTGCTCCTCAGCCATGCCCTTCCCCCTGCCAGAGACATATGAGGCCATTTTGGAGAGGGCCCGCGCCTGTGACGCGGCTCTCATTGGCCCCGGCCTGGGGAGAGCCCCACGGACGGAGCGGACGGCCCGCTCCCTGGCGGCGGACCTGGAGATCCCCCTGGTGCTGGATGCCGACGGTATAAATGCCCTGGTGGGGCATATAGATATTCTGGACGGGCGGAGCGCCCTCACCGTCCTCACCCCCCACGACGGGGAATTCGCCCGGCTCACTGGGACGGAGCTGCCCATCCAAAACCGCCTGGAGGCGGCCCGGTCCTTTGCAAAAGAGCACCGCTGTATTTTGGTCCTGAAGGGCCACCGGACCATCACCGCCGGGCCGGACGGCAGGGTGTGGATCAACACTACCGGCAATCCCGGCATGGCCAAGGGGGGCAGCGGCGACGTGCTGGCGGGGCTTATTGCCTCCTTTTTGGGGCAGAAGCAGCTGCATCATATCGGCCGAGCAGAGCTGGTGGCCGCGGCGGTGTACTTTCACGGCTTAGCGGGGGACCGGGCGGCGGAGCAACTGGGGGAGTACAGTATGACCCCCGACGACCTGCTCGCCTGCCTGCCGGAGGTGCTGAAGGAGCGAGAGCGGTAAGGAGGCGGCGCGCTCTACAGAAGGGATGGCGGCCTACAGGAACGGGCGGCCACATGGGGCCGCCCCTACGGCGAGGACCGGGCCAGGACCACGTCCCGCAAGAAAATTAAACTTTCCCCGGCGGCGAAATCCCCAGCAAAAATGTTCAGGAAGGAAGACCTCTGTGCGAAAATCCACAAAAATTTTCGCACCAATGATACTGACCCTCCTGCTGCTCTCCTCTTGCGGCGGGACGGAAAAAGGAAACCAGGCGGAGGAATTGGCCCTGACCATCCGGGGGGAGTATCTGGCCCTGGAGGGCCTGTCCGCCCGGGCGGAGATCACCGCCGACTACGGCCAGCGGGTGTACGACTTTGTTCTGGACGCTTCGGTTGGGGGTGGGGAGACGGTTCTCACCCTGGCGGAGCCGGAGTGGGCCGCCGGCATTACCGCCCGCCTCAAGGGGGATGAGGGGACTCTGGAGTATGATGGACTCATCTTGGAGACTGGCGTTCTGGACGGGGAAACCCTGTCCCCCCTGTCCGCCCTGCCAGAGCTGCTGGAGGCCGCCAGGTCCGGGTATATGGCCCGGTGTGTCCTGGAGGAAGAGGAAGGGGGAGCGGTTCTGCGGGTGGACTGCGCCGACCCAGATCAGGAGCTGGGTACGGGACGGGAAATCGCCCTCTGGTTTGACTCGGAGACCCATGCC
>CALXGD010000029.1 GCA_944387745.1 uncultured Oscillospiraceae bacterium | reverse complement strand
CCATCTCCACCTCCGTGGCTCCCCTGGAGTACAAGGGCTGCAAAATCAACATCCTGGACGCGCCCGGCGCCTTCGACTTTGCCGGCGACGTGATGGAGGCCCTCACGGTGGCCGATGCGGCCATCATCGTCTGCTCCGCCAAGGACGGTATCTCTGTGGGCCTGGAGAAGGCCTGGAAATACTGTGAAGAGCGGGATATGCCCCGGTTCATCTATATCTCCAAGACTGACGAGGAAAATTCAGACTATAACGCCACGTTCGAGGCCCTGCGGGAGCGCTTCGGCAATAAGATCGCCCCCCTGGTGGTTCCCATCTGGGACGACAACAAGAAGGTCACCGGCATCATTGATGTGCTCAACAAGCGGGCCTATGAGATGCAGAACGGCAAACGAGTGGAGATCGACATCCCCGAGGGCAAGGACGACGTGATTACTGAGTTCAACGACGCCCTCAAGGAATCCGTGGCCGAGACCAGCGAGGAATTTATGGATAAATTCTTCGGCGGTGAGGATTTCACCTATGTGGAGATGATCCAGGGCCTGCGCCAGGGCGTGCGGGAGCTGTCCCTGTTCCCTGTGCTGTGTGGCTCCGCCGTCACCACCATGGGTTCCCTGATGCTCATGGACAACATTGTGGACCTGCTTCCCAATCCCGCCGAGGGCAATATGCGGAAGGGAACCGCCCCCGACGGCACCAAGGAGGAGTTTGCCGTGGCCCCTGGCGGCGTGCCCTGCGCCTTCGTGTTCAAGACTGTGGCCGATCAGTACGGCAAGTACTCCTATGTGAAAGTCCTGTCCGGCAGCCTCACCTCGGATATGACTCTGGTGGACTCCCGCACGGGCAGCAGTGAAAAGCTGGGCCGTCTGTACCAGATGAAGGGCAAGAAGGCCGAGGAGGTCAAGGAGCTCTCCTGCGGTGACATCGGGGCCGTCGGCAAAATGGACAAGGTCAAGACTGGGGACACCCTGTGTGACGCCCGAAAGGTTATCGCCCTGTCCCCCATCCCCTTCGCTGAGCCCAACTACTCTGTGGCCATTGTCCCCAAGACCCGCGGGCAGGAGGATAAGGTGGCCCAGGGCCTCAACCGAATGAACGAGGAGGACCCCTCCTTCCGGGTGGAGAACAACGCCGAGACCCACCAGATGGTGATTTATGCCGCTGGCGATATCCAGGTGGACGTGCTGGTGTCCAAGCTGAAGAGCCGCTTCAATGTGGAGGCGGAGCTGAAGACCCCCCGCGTCCCCTACCGGGAGAAGATCCGCAAGACAGTCTCCAAGCAGGGCCGCCACAAGAAGCAGACCGGCGGCTCCGGCCAGTTCGGCGACGTGTGGATCCGCTTTGAACCCAATCCCGACGTGGAGGAGATGGAGTTTGCCGAGGAGGTGTTCGGCGGCTCCGTGCCCAAGAACTTCTTCCCCGCGGTGGAGAAGGGATTGCGGGAGGCCTGTGTCCATGGGCCGCTGGCGGGCTATCCGGTGGTGAACCTGAAGGCCGTGCTGTACGACGGAAGCTACCACCCGGTGGACTCCTCCGAAATCGCCTTTAAGACCGCCGCCCAGCTGGCCTACAAGGCCGCCATGCCCGAGGCCAACCCCGTACTTCTGGAGCCGGTGGGCGAGCTGAAGGTCACGGTGCCTGACAATTATATGGGTGATGTGATCGGCGATCTGAATAAGCGCCGGGGCCGTGTGATGGGTATGACGCCCGCGCCCGGCGGCGAGCAGATCATTGAGGCCGAGGTGCCTATGGCAGAGATGGCCTCCTACGCCATCGATCTGCGGGCCATGACCCAGAGCCGCGGCTCTTTCACCTTCCACTTTGTCCGCTATGAGGACTGCCCTCCTGCGGCCCAGGAGAAGGCGATTGCAGCGGCAAAGGCCCTGGCCGAGGAGAACTAAAATATTCCTACAGCCGCCCCAACTGGGGCGGCTGTTTTTTAGGGCAGGTGGCATAGGTGCGTCAGCACCCGGGCGTTTATGTGTGTCTGAACAGCTTTCTACAGGCAAAACCGACCCGGAGGGGAGGGACTGTTTACTCGGTGAAAAACCGCCGAGGGCAGTCTCGCCCTAGAGCCCAGCACGGCAGATTCAAAGTGCAACGGAGAGACAGGGGGGCAGGCTGATGGCTGGCCGGGGCGCTGATTGGTTTAGTCTGGCAAAGGGAAATGTGGATGCGGTAGCAGCTGTTTCCTGAAGTGGGTGGACGCGCCGCAGTCCGCCTTGTATTTCCGGTAGAGCTGTGCTATGATTGCATAACAACAGGAAACAAAGGAAAGAAGTCCTGCTATGCGTCGTCTGTGCTGGGTGGGGGTGTTCCCATTCCTTGCGGCGGAGGGAGTCCTCTATGCCGCCTTTTTGTGGTGGGATATAAAAATTGGAGGTTCCGGCTCCAATTCCATAAAATATGCCGCAATCCTCCTGTGCGGCCTATTTGCCCTGCTTTGGGCCGCCTTTGGCGGAGGGGACAGACTGGTGGCGGCGGCAATGCTGCTCACCGGAGGTGCGGATACCTTTTTGCTGGAGCTGAATGTCCACTATGAAGCGGGGCTGCTGCTGTTCTGCGGAGTTCAGGCCTGCTATTTTCTACGGCTGTATCGGACGTGTGGGCGGAGCTTGTGGGGACTGCGCCTGCTCCTACTGGGGCTCTCTCTGGGGGCACTGTGCATTGTGGATCTTTGGGAGCCGCTCAATTTGCTGGCGCTTCTCTATTTTACCAGCTTTGTGTGCAATATCCTGCTCAGCCGATTCTGTGCCGGCAAAGAGATGAAGTGCTTTGCTGTGGGGCTGTGTCTGTTTCTCTGCTGCGATCTGTGTGTGGCGGCCTACCAGTTTCCTCAAATGCTGCCGCAGGCTGTATTTGAATTTGTCCGGGTGGGAATGTGGTTGTTTTACTTGCCTGGTCAGGTGTTGATTGCCCTGTCCGGCCTGCCTAAATCTAAGTTTTGGAGGGACGAATATGAAAACCAGTAAGCTGCTTGCTCTGTTGACTGCTCTGTCCGCCGCGCTGCTGGTGCTGTCCGGGTCGATTGCAGTGCCCATTTTATGCCGTCCCTTTTACTATGCCCATGTGGAGTTTTTAGATCTGCCAGGACAGACCGGCCTGACGGCGGAGGAGATCCGGCAGGCCTTTAACCAAATGTTGGACTTTTGTCTCGGACTGCGGAAGGACTTTGCAGTGGGTGTGCTGCCCTGGTCAGAGTCGGGAAGAGCGCATTTTGTGGATGTGCGGGGCCTGTTTCAATTGGACCTAGTCCTTCTGCTTTTCTCGGCGGCGATGCTGGCGGTCCTGCTCCTTGTAGGGAGAAAAAAACGCCTTCAGCCTGCTAGATTTTTGGGGCGAGGCCCCGGCTTTTGGGCTGCTGCAGGGCTGGCCGCGGTGTTTCTGACGGTGGGGGGCCTGGCTTCCTTGAATTTTCAGCGGGCCTTTGTAGTGTTCCATACTCTATTTTTCCCGGGCAAGACAAACTGGATCTTCGACTGGCAGACCGACCCCATTATTCTGTTGCTGCCGGAAATATTTTTCCGCAACTGTGCCATTCTGGTCCTGGGACTGGTGGTATTTTGGTGTGGAGTGCTTATTGCGGCGGATTTTCTGGCCTCCCGGCGGGAAAAGAGAGCTGCTGACGGGCAGTAAAATTTCTGCAAGTTATTTTCAAAAATCCTGCAAAAAGATTTGTAATTTCTCCTAAAAATAGTTGACAAATAGGGAGGGGCGTGCTATATTATAACCAGAAAGGGTGATACCAATGTGGCAAGAAGCCTAACCCCCAGATGTCACCGGATTCGGCGGCTAAGATTGAAATATAAGAAGTTCGATTGAGAAAGGCGCGGAAAGGAAGAAAATAGTTTCGGAACCAAGCAGCAAAACCTGAAGAAAATGGAGAACCGTGAAGGAATAAAGGCAGCAGAGAGCAATCAAAGTGAGCTGGGAAGTTTCAAAGGTTCCAAAGGGGAAAAAGATCGCTGTTCAGTAAAGTTCCAAGTATCGCGCGCCGGCCGGAGAAGAACATCTGGAACCCCCTAGATCCACAGTATGTCACAAGAAGGACGAAATCGCGCAACAGAACAGTACCTCATGTATGAGGAGTGCTGCGGGACAGCACAAGAAATAGTTGAACGCAGGATGGAAACTTGTTGACAGAGCGTGTGGAGAAAGGGAATCTGTAGAAAGCGAGGTAACCATATGATGTTAGATAACAAGAACCATCAGAAATGACCCCTGGCTGTCGATGAGAAGAGACGGTCAGGGGTCATTTCTTTTCATTTTTCATTTTGGGTGCTTTTCTTGCGGCCGGTTATTGTGGGATAGCCTGCGGCGGGAAGGCCCGTTTTTTTGTGCCGTTTCTTACAGCAGGAGAGAGATAAGGGGGATCGTAATCAAGCACAAAAGACTGGAGAAAAACACCAGCTCTGCGGCAAACTCCGTATTGATGTCATAGGTCTCCGCCAGAAGGGATGTAACGGCGGCAGTGGGCATTGCCATCACAATCAGAAGAACGCCAATGACCAGGGGTTCGTCAATGGGAAGCAGGGAGAGGAACAGCCAGGCGAGGAGAGGGAGCAGCAGCAGCCGCAGGAGCGCAGAGGAGAACACATCCCGGTCGTGCAGAAGGGTTGAGATCTTTCCACCGGTCAGATTCATACCAATAATTAGCATAGAGAGCGGCGTCGTAACGTCGGCCAGATAGGTGAGAGGGGCCTCCAGCACGGGCGGGATCGGGAGCTGGACCACATACATCACGAGGCCGAGAAGGGTTACGACGTTGACAGGGGAGAGCAGGATGGAGCGCCAGGAGACCGGAGGGGCTCCCTGGAGTGCGCTGCGGTCCATACAGACCAGCTTAGGCCCTGTGGTGTAGGCCAGCAGATTGAACGGGATTCCCAAAAAGACGGCGAGGACCAGACCCTCCTCCCCAAAGAGGGCTAAAGAGATGGGAAAGCCCATAAACCCGTTGTTGCTGAAGATGCAGGCCATAATCCACATCCCCCGGCGGCCCTTAGGTATCCGAAAGGGCCGGACCAGCAGAGCGCTGACGGCGCCATACAAGAAATAACAGGTGGTGCCAAGGATGATGATCAGAACACCTGAGTGAAGGAAGGCGGAGTCAAAGGGTCTGACAAGAGAGGTGAGAATGGTGGCGGGCAGCGTGATATTCATCAGCAGACTGGTGAACAGCTTGGAGGCGGAGGTGGGAAGGATCTGCAGCCGCACGGCGAGGTAGCCTACCCCAATCAGCAGAAAGAGTCCGAATAGATTGGAAAATACGTCCCGGATATCCAGCATTGTACAAGGGCCTCCTGTCGCTCTGCCCCGCCGATTCAGCGGAGAAAAATATGTCGGTTCAAATTGCCTGTGAGCCCGAAGGTGGATCTTCCTGTTTCCGCAGTCGGACACAGAAAAAATAGAAATTTATTTGCAAATCTTGCTGTTACAGTTCCTTTTCCAAAAACAGGTGGCCGGAATGTTCAATGGCGCTGCCAACTTTCATGGAGGCGGAGGCGACAACCTGAAACCCTAGTTTTTGGTACAGAGAGACAGCGGGGATATTTTGGGAGCCGGTATCCAGTCTCATAGCTTTGCAGCCGCGGTCTGTGGCCAATTTCAGTGAAAATTGAAGGAGTGAGGTGGCCAGCCCTCTGCCGGACATGCTTGGACGTACCATGAGAAGGTGGATGACCATGACTTCGGATTTGCCCCAGGCGTGGGGCCAGGGGATTTCTGCATACTTGGGCGGCTGCTCGTGGTCTACGATAACGCTTCCTGCGATGCGGCCGTCGACCCTGGCGACATATAAGGTTCCTGCGCGGATAGCGGATTTTGCGTCCTTTCTGGTGGGGTAAATTCCTTTTCGGAACACGGTGAAAGCTCCGTGCTCCGCCTCATAGGAAAAATGTTCGTCATAGGTAGCTTCAATTTCCTCGAGATCTTCCAAAACTGCTTTTTGGATCATACCCAATACCTCTTCTGCCGAAAAATTATCGACTCCAATTTTTATAACACCGTCTGATTGAGAAGAGCTCCTGAAACATGTACAGCAGAAAGTGTTAAGAGAAAGTGCTGCCATTATATCACGGCTGAGAAATCCTGGCAAGAGCGGCGGAGCTCTGCCGCCGATTGGCCGCTTGAGTTTCTCTGTCAGGTACGCTATAATTAAGAGACAGGCGGAATGAGGTGTTTCAAATGGCGGACAAGCTGGGAATCTACGTACATATTCCATTTTGCCGCAGCAAGTGCGATTACTGCGATTTTTACTCCCAGTCAGGGCGGGAAGCGCAGATGGACCAATATCAGAAGGCGCTTTTGGCCCATATACGGGAGACTGCCCCCCTGGCCCAGGGAATTCCCGTGGATTCTATCTATTTTGGGGGCGGTACTCCCAGCTATTACGGCGGAAAACGGCTGCGGGAGCTGCTGCTCTCCCTGTGCAGGCTGTTCCAGGTGGAGCGGGATGCAGAGATTACGGTGGAGTGCAATCCAGACAGTATGGATGATAATCTGCTGCGCACCCTGCGGAAGGCTGGCGTAAACCGCCTGTCCATTGGGATGCAGTCCGCACAGCCGGAGGAGCTGGAGCGCATCCACCGGATCCACACGCCCCAGCAGACGGACCAGGCAGTGGAGCGGGCGAGAAAAGCGAAATTCAAAAATCTCTCTCTGGACCTGATCTATGGTCTGCCCGGGCAGACTATGGACAGCTGGAGGGCCACTGTGGAGCACGCCCTGTCTCTGCTGCCCCAGCATTTGTCCTGCTATGGCCTGAAGGTGGAGGAGGGGACTCCTCTGGCCCGGCGGGTGGCGGCGGGAGAAGTGCTGCCGGATGACGATCAGCAGGCGGACCTGTATTTGTGGACGGTGGGCCGACTGGAGCGGGCTGGCCTGCCCCAGTATGAAATTTCTAATTTTGCAAAACCTGGATATGAGTCCCGGCATAACCTGCGCTATTGGTACACGCGGCCATATATTGGGTTTGGTCCGGGGGCCCATTCGGATTTTGGGGATCGGCGCTATTCCTTTGTGCGGGACCTGGATGCCTATATCCGGGGTGTGCCGGAGGGCGGCGAGATCATCGACAGCTCTGAACTAATCCCGCGGCGGGAACGGGGCGGGGAGTATCTGATGCTCCGCCTGCGCACGGCTGCGGGCATTGACGGGAAGGAGTACCGTCGAGCTTATTTCATGGATTTTTCCCCTTTGGAGGAGAGGCTCCGCCAATTTGCCCAGCAGGGCTGGGCAGAGGAGATAGAGGGACGCTGGCGTTTGACGCCGAAGGGATTTTTGGTATCCAATCAGTTGATTGGAGATCTCTTGGAGCGGCAGGAGCAGGCAGACTGGACCACTCTACTTCCAAAGGGGGAGGCACGCAACTCTACGGAGGACCGGGAAAATTGAGAGGGGCCCCAGGTTTGCGCCGCATTTCTGGGATTTTGCCTTTTGCCCGTCCCCCAGTGGAGGGCGGACGCCTGGGAGGAATCTGAGACTGGAGCTTGAGCGATTGGCAACCAAAAGGGACGGGAAATTTTATCAACTCGCCGAAGGGCCCGCAAAATTTATAGGCTGTTCTCACTTTTTTAACAATCTTATGTCTACTCTGTAAAATTCGTTGCCTTTTGGATATACTGATGATATAATAAAAATCCCGAATCTCTTGTGTAGTTCCGCCTCTGGCGGAGGGGAGGTCCCCAGAAAACTCCTGGTCTGGAACTGAAAACCGAGATCGGAGAGAGAAAAAGTGATCCCGCGCCTCTTTTTATTATAGGGACGGCGGGAAACGATAGATAGAAGTGATGGTGGCCGCTGTGCCACATGAATGAAATACAGACCCTAATCTAAACTAGATCGAGAGGGTGCCGAATTTGACAAAATACCGGATTCAGGGCGGAAATCCCCTCCATGGGGAGATCACCATCAGCGGCGCAAAAAACGCCGCTGTCGCCATCATTCCAGCCGCCCTTTTGGTGGACGGCGTTTGCCGGATTGAAAATATTCCTCAAATCAGCGATGTGACCCTAATTCTCCAGATCCTTCAGGAACTGGGGGCGGATGTCCGCACTGTCAATCGGACGACGGTGGATATTGACTGCTCCCATATCCGGAACCGACAGGTCCCCTATGAGCTGGCCCGGAAAATCCGTGCCAGCTACTATCTGGTAGGGGCCCTGCTGGGGCGCTTTGGCTGGGCGGAGGTGCCTCTGCCCGGCGGCTGCGATCTGGGTGGGCGGCCTATTGACCAGCATGTAAAGGGATTTGTATCCATGGGGGCCGACGTGGAGGTGCGCAGCGGCCTGATCTGCGCCCGGGTGCCCAGCGGCCGACTGGCGGGCGGCCAGGTCTATTTGGACATGGTGTCTGTAGGGGCTACCATGAACATCATGCTGGCAGCTGCTTTGGCTGACGGGATGACAATTATTGAGAATGCGGCCAAGGAGCCCCATATCGTGGACTTGGCGAACTTCCTCAATTCCATGGGCGCCAATATTATGGGGGCAGGCACTGATGTGATCAAGATCCGGGGTGTCAAGCAGCTGAGAGGCGGCGTCTATTCTATTATCCCCGATCAAATCGAGGCTGGCACCTATATGGCTGCGGTGGCGGCCGCAGGGGGCGATGTGCTGATTCAAAACGTGATCCCCAAGCACCTGGACTGCATCACAGCCAAATTGGTGGAGATGGGTGTGGAGATTGAGGAGATGGACGACTCCGTACGGGTCCGGCGCAGCGGTCCCATCAATCGCACCAACGTAAAGACAATGCCGTATCCCGGTTTTCCAACGGACATGCAGCCGCAGATTGCCGCTGTCCTCTGTCTGGCAAGCGGCACGAGCGTCCTCACCGAAGGCGTATGGGACAGCCGTTACCGCTATGTGGATGAGTTCCGTCGCATGGGAGCGCATATTCAGGTGGACGGCAAGGTGGCAGTTATTGAAGGCGTCCCGCTCTTGACGGGCGCACCTGTCCATGCCTGTGACTTGCGGGCGGGTGCGGCTATGGTGATCGCAGGTTTGGCGGCACAGGGAGTCACTGAGGTGGATGGTATTTATCATATTGAACGAGGTTATGAAAACCTGGTTGGTAAGCTGGCCGGCGTAGGAGCCGATATCTGTACTGTCACAGTCCCGGACGAGGACTCCAAGGCCCAGGCGGGGTAAATTCAGAGAGAAGCGGTAGGAGATAGCAGATAGGGAGATAGGAGTTGACGCAGCTGTCCTCCGTTTGTCTCCTATCTTCTATCTCCTATTTTAAGAAGAACGGTGGAGGGATTTTCTTTTGCTGACATATACGACCCTGGCCAGCGGTTCTAGCGGAAATTGCGCAGTAGTCAGCTGCGGAGACACCCACTTGCTGGTAGACGCGGGTATCTCTGCCAGGCGGATCACGGTGGCTTTGAAATCTTTGGGAATTGCACCGAAGGAACTGGGGGGTGTGCTGATTACCCATGAGCACAGCGACCACATCTCCGGCTTGGCTACCTTGGTGAAGCAGCTGGGGCTGCCGGTATATGCCACCACCCCGACGCTGGAGCAGTTGTGCTGTAGAGTCCCTCTGCTGGAGTACAGCTGCCGGGCGTTTGCGCCGGGGGATGGCTTTCCCGTGGGAGCGTTTTGGGTGGGATCGTTTTCCACCTCTCACGATGCGGCTTGCAGTGTGGGGTATACCATGGTGGGAGACGGCTGCAAAGCAGTGACAGCCACTGACCTGGGCCGCCTGACGCCGGAGGTTCTTCACGCCGTTCAGGGCTGTGACCTGCTGGTGTGCGAGGCCAATCACGATGAAGATTGGCTGAGATCCGGGCCCTATCCCTATTACCTAAAGCGGCGTATCCTGGGGGACCGCGGCCACCTGTCCAATGAGATGGGCGCGGAACTGGCGGCTCTGGCGGCAGAAGGAGGCGTGCGCACCGTGGTTTTGGCCCACCTATCAGCAGAGAACAACACGCCTGCCCGCGCCCGAGCGGTGGCGGCGAAACGACTGACTGCCTCCGGCATTGATCCGGAGCGGGATTTGACCCTTGTAGTAGCTCCGCGGAAGGAGTGCGGTCCTGTATTCCAGCTGGAGCGCGGAAGGGATATGAAAATGTGTCAGGCCCGGAGGGAAGCGGCCCTATGCTGAGCCTTTATCTGATCTGTGTGGGGAAACTGAAAGAGCGCTTCTATTTGGAGGCAGCCGCCGAGTACCAGAAGCGCTTGTCTCCTTATTGCAGACTGACCCTTTTGGAGCTGCCGGAGGAGAAGCTCCCCCAAAATCCCACCCAGGGACAAATTGACCAGGCTCTCTGGAGAGAGGCGCAGGCGATAGCCGCCAAGCTGCCCCCCAGCGCCAGCCTGGTCGCCCTTTGTGTGGAGGGAAAGGAGCGATCCAGTGAGGAATTTGCCCAGCTGCTGCTGGATTGGCAGCAGAATCCAGCTAAGCATCTGGTATTTGTCATTGGTGGGTCCTACGGCCTGCATCCCTCCTTTAAGGAGAGGGCTTGGCTGAAGTTGTCTATGTCCCCTATGACGTTTCCTCACCATCTGGCCAGAGTGATGTTGCTGGAACAGATCTACCGGGCATTTAAGATCAACGAGGGCTCCAGTTATCACAAGTAGAGACGGACCTGCGGGCCCGCCTTTTTTCTGACTCTGTGCCGTAAGAGAGGCGCATCCGTCCACTGTGTCATCGGGTTTCCCCCTTGACAAACTGCCAAAATCCCTGTACCATTTTTAACATCCGATCTATTTTGTGGGCGAATACTCCGTCCGCCGCATTTTTTAGAAAGAAGGAATACCCATGTCTGACTACCAGATTGCCACAAACTGTCTCCACGCGGGCTACCGACCCGGCAATGGGGAGCCTCGGAACATGCCTATCATTCAGTCCACCACCTTCCGCTATGAGACTAGCCAGGAGATGGGCAAGCTGTTTGATTTGGAGGCCAGCGGCTACTTCTATCCCCGTCTACAGAACCCCACCTCCGACATGGGGGCCGCCAAGGTCGCTGCCCTGGAGGGAGGGACGGCGGCCATGCTCCTGTCCTCCGGCCAGGCGGCCAATTTCTACGCCGTCTTTAATATTGCTGGTTGCGGAGATCACATCATCTCATCCAGTTCCATTTACGGCGGCACCTTCAACCTGTTCGCCGTCACCATGAAGCGCATGGGCATCGAGTTCACCTTTGTGGACCCGGAGTGCTCCCCAGAGGAGCTGAACGCCGCCTTCCGGCCCAACACCAAGGCGGTCTTTGGAGAAACCATCGCCAACCCTGCCCTCACTGTACTGGACATTGAGAAGTTTGCCCAGGCGGCCCACGCCCATGGGGTTCCTCTGATCGTGGACAACACCTTTGCCACCCCGGTGAACTGCCGGCCCTTTGAGTGGGGGTGCGACATCGTCACCCACTCCACCACCAAATATATGGATGGCCACGCTCTCACCGTGGGAGGGGCCATTGTGGACAGCGGCAAGTTCGACTGGAACGACCACAAGGACAAGTTCCCCGGCCTCACCACCCCTGACGAGAGCTACCACGGCGTCACCTATACGGAGCGCTTCGGCCTGGAGGGGGCGTTCATCACAAAGGCCACCGTCCAGCTCATGCGGGACCTGGGGTCCATCCCCTCTCCGCACAACTGTTTCCTGCTGAATATTGGTTTGGAGACCCTGCCTCTGCGTATGAAGAAGCACTGCGAGAACGCCCAGGCGGTGGCAGAGTATCTCCAGGGGCACGAGAAGATCGCCTGGGTGGAGTATCCTGGTCTGCCTGGAGACAAGTACTATGAGCGAGCTAAGAAATACATGCCCAATGGCACCTGTGGCGTGGTGGTGTTCGGCGTAAAGGGTGGCCGGGCTGCGGCGGAAAAGTTTATGGCCGGCTTGAAGCTGGCCTCCATCGCCACCCATGTAGCAGACGCCAAGACCTGTGTTCTCCACCCTGCCTCCTCCACCCACCGGCAGATGAACGACGAGGAACTGGCCGCCGCCGGGGTCTCCCCCGATCTGGTGCGCTGCTCCGTGGGCATCGAGGACGCCAAGGACATTCTTGCCGACCTGGAGCAGGCCCTGGCGGGGGTGTGACGGACTGAAAGAGGGGCCGCGGAATGACGGGAAACCGGCGCGGGCTTTCTTGGGACCGGCCTCTCGGACGTCCCGCCTTCTCGAACAACGCACCCTGTAGGGCGGGGGCTTGCCCCCGCCGCCCCAGGATGTTCCTATTCTGTATTCTGCATTCCAAGGAGGTGCGCTATGTCTTCGGAAACCGTTTTGATGTACAACTGCTCCGGCCCGGAGTGGGCCAAGCTGCGCCAGATTTTTCTCATGCTCCGGGTGCGGATCCGACCGGTGGAGCCAGAGCGGTATGGACTGACCCTGGAGGCGCTCCTTGCCCACAGCGAGGAAAAACGGGGTGTGGAGGAGACATTTACAGAGCCAATGCTGGTGTTCTGCGGTATTTCCGGAGGGAAGCTGGATCATCTGCTGACCGCCATGAGGCGGGCGGGGCTGCCCCGCATCGCCTTAAAAGCCATGCTTACTCCCACCAACCGAACCTGGAGCTCCCAGCAGCTCTGGACAGAGCTGCGCCGGGAGCACGCCGCAGTTCAGGAACAGGAAAAAAATCGGCCAGGCTGAGAAAAACTCATTGACAAATCTGGGCTTTCCTCGTATAATGATAAGGCGGTTTTAAAAGACCGCCTGTCTGCGGCTGTGCTGGAATTGGTAGACTGGCAAGCTTGAGGTGCTTGTGTCCGGACGGGCGTACGGGTTCGACTCCCGTCAGCCGCACCACTCAACTAATCCCCTGGGGCTTTGTGTTGCAAGGCCCCAGGGGATTTTTTGTCTATGGGGAGATCGGAGTTTCCCTTTGTTTTCCCTTTAGCCGGAAATTTTGTGGATATACTCCTCCATCCGCTGGGCGCTTTCGCGCTGCATCTGATCTGTCACATGGCCATAGACGTCGAGGGTGAAGGCGGCAGTGGCGTGGCCCAAATTCCCTTGGATGGTTTTAATGTCGTCCCCGCTTTTGATCGCTGCCACGGCGTATGAGTGGCGGAGGTCGTGGAATCGGGCCTCCGGACACCCAATCTGAGCGACGATCTTTTTGAAGCTGTCATAAGCGACATGGGGTTTCAGGTAATCCCCAAGCTCATCCGAGAACACAAGGTCTTTGTCTGCCCAGGCTGGCCCGACCCGGAGCCGCTGCTCTGTCTGCCGGCTTTTTTGCTGGCGCAGAAGCGCCATGACGAACGTAGCGGGTGTGATCTTGCGGGCTTTGCTGTTTTTGGTGGTCACCAGGCTGTACACGGTGCGGCCGCTTTCATCTTTGATCTTCTGGAGCTGTTTGTTGATCAGGAGCGTCCCCTGCTGAAAGTCTACGCAATCCCAGGTCAGCCCGAAAACTTCGCCCCGGCGCATTCCGGTAAAGAGGGTGACTAGGTAGACGCACTCGAAACGGTGCCCTTTGATTGCTGTCATGAAACGCCGGATCGCGTCATCATCCAGGGGCGTGATCGGCTTCTTCTCTACGCGGGGCAGCACGCAGGATTCGGTGGGGTTGCCGCTCAGGTAGCCAATGGCCACCGCCTGCTGAAGGGCGCGGTGGAGAATGCCGTGGATGTTCTTGACGCTTTTCGCCGAGAGGGTCTTGCGGCAGCCGTTATAAAAATGCTGGATGATATGGGGACGCAGCTTCTCCAGCTGTACGCTGCCCAACTCCGGCAGGATGTGGTTGTTGATCTGACAGCGGTAGGCCTCCAGCGTCCTCGGCTTCACATTCACCACATAATCGTTGATCCAGATCTCCAGCCACTGGCCAACCGTGAGGCGAGAGGGTTCTTTATAAAGCCCCTGGTCAATGGCCGCAGTGACCTGGCGGAGCTTCTGGGCCACCTCCTTCTGCGTTTTGCCGGTAATGGAATGCTGGATCTGCCTGCCCGTTTTCGGGTTATATCCGGAGGTATAGCGGGCTTCCCAGTATTGATATTCCTTTCCGTTTCTCTTAATGACCTTTTTTCGGATCGAGCCGCCTCCAGAGGCGCCCCGGCTATTGTTTGTTCCGCGCGGCATACAAATCCTCCTTTCGCCGCACAGCTGAGATCTTACACATGATACC
>CALXGD010000028.1 GCA_944387745.1 uncultured Oscillospiraceae bacterium | reverse complement strand
GGAGCTCCTGGGGCGGGCTCTGGTGGACGAGCCCCCCTTCTCCGTGCGGGAGGGGAAATTCATCCGGGAAGGCTATAGCTCTGAGGTGGACCGGCTGCGGAACATTATGGAGCACGGGGCAGAGATGCTGGCTGACCTGGAAACCCGCACCAAGGAGCAGACGGGCATCAAGAACATGAAGGTGAGCTATAATAAAGTATTCGGCTACTACATTGAAGTGGCCAAGTCTCAAATTGATCTGGTGCCTCAGGACTGGGTGCGGAAACAGACTACCGTCAATGCTGAGCGGTACATCTCCCAGGAGCTGAAAGAGCTGGAGCACACCATCCTCTCCGCCCAGGACCAGGTCACCGCCCTGGAGTACCAGCTGTTTTGTGAGCTGAAGGAGGAGGTGTGCAGGCACGTGGCCCAGATCCAGGCCTCCGCCGCCGCAGTGGCCCAGGTGGATGTGCTGGCCTCCTTCGCGGCGGTGGCCGCCGCCAACAACTACTGTATGCCTCTGGTGGACAACTCCTCTGTCCTCCATATCACGGAGGGCCGCCATCCGGTGGTGGAGAGGATGCTGAAGGGGACCCCTTTCGTCCCCAACGACGCCCATATGGATGACGGGGAAAATCTATGTGCCATCATCACCGGTCCCAACATGGCCGGCAAGAGCACCTACATGCGGCAGGTGGCCCTCATTGTCCTCATGGCCCAGATGGGCTCCTTCGTCCCGGCCAAGAGCGCCCATATCGGCATCGTGGACCGAGTGTTCACCCGCATCGGGGCCAGTGACGATCTGTCCGCCGGGGCGTCCACCTTCATGGTGGAGATGACGGAGGTGGCCGCTCTGCTGAAAAATGCCACGAAAAAGTCCCTGCTGATCCTGGACGAGATCGGCCGGGGCACCTCCACCTACGACGGCATGGCCATCGCCCGGGCGGTGCTGGAGTACTGCGCCGACAAGAGGCGCCTGGGGTGCAAGACCCTGTTTGCCACCCACTACCACGAGCTCACCATTCTGGAGGGCCAGATCGCTGGAGTGAAGAACTACAACATCGCCGCCAAGAAGCGGGGGAACGACCTGATTTTCCTGCGGAAAATCGTCCGGGGCGGGGCGGACCAGAGCTACGGCATCGAGGTAGCCAAGCTGGCCGGGGTGCCCGACCGGGTGATCCGCCAGGCCAGGGCCATCCTGGAGGAGCTGGAGACCCAGGGGGGTGTCCAGGCCCCTGCTCCTGCGCTCCAGGAGGAGGGCCAGGTGTCTCTGATGGATCTGGGGGGACAGACTGTGCTAAAGAAGCTGAGAATGACAGATGTGAATATCCTCTCCCCTATTGAGGCTTTGAATCTGCTGGCAGAGCTGAAGCAGGATCTGCAGGGGAATTGACATTGACAAAGAGACAAACGCTCTCCCTCGGCACAACGGTGCCGAGGGAGAGCGTCATTTATTGCCCTCAATCTAAAAGAGTCTGAACCTCCCGCAGGGCCCGGCCCAGCCCCCACAGCTGGAACAGGGCGTACAGACTGGCGCACAGCCCCGCCGCCGCCAGAATCAGCGCCAGCCAGGACAGATTCAGCACCAGGTCGATGCAGGTGAGGGCCGTCCGAGTCACCACCAGCACGTTCCGGGCGGAGCGCAGCTTCGGGGCGTACTCCGGGGTCTGAAAGTCCCCCTCCGCCAGGGCTGCCAGGTCGGTGAAGAGCTGGAAGTGGGTGTACAGGGACACCGCCGTGAGAATGAGGCTCAACCAGCCGGGCAGAAGGTCCTCCAGAATGGGGAGGAACTGGGTCAGCTCATAAATTCCCAGTACGGCGCAGAAGGGCTTCAGCAATCCCAGGGAGGGGCGCAGGGGAGCAAGCACCCTGGCCCCCAGCCACACCAGCAGCCATCCCGCGCAGTTGGGCAGCAGGGGGAGGACTAAGCCGAAGAAGTTGAGATCAAAGTCCAGCAGGAGCAGGAGGAACCCCCAGAAAATTTTCAGCACGGCGTTCCGCCGGTCTATCGTCAATTCGTTCACTGGCCTTCCTCCTCTCTGTCGGGGGCGAGGACAAACGTCCCGCCGTCGGGGGTGGTGTGCCGGGCTGTCATAGGAATTTCAAAGGGCTCCCCGTCCCCGATCTGGACGGTGACGGCGAAATCATCCGGCCCCACAAAGCACTCCACCGGATCTTCCAGGTCCCCGGACCCGCCGCCGCTGGCCAGAGAGTCTGTCATTGTCTCCCCTGGTTTGAGGACGGGAAGATCGTCCAAATAGTAAAAGGCCCCGTGGCTGTGATAGCGGCCCTTCCGGTCCAGCTCCTCCGGCAGGGTCCCGATGCCCCCGGAGTCCACGATCTCCGGGTCGTCCCACACCGGGATGGCCCGGAGCCGGATGTTGTAGGGCGTGCCGCTGGAGTTTCGCACTTCCAGGCGCATCACCTCGTCGTAGTTCCGGAACCCGGCGCTGGGGATGGGGTTGGCGGGGTCGGCCGGCTCATCCTCGGAAAGTCCGAAAAACCGGGAGACAGTCGTCGTCCCCACCCGGCCGTTCCGGTAGGCGGTGAGGGTCCCCTCCCCCAGCATTTCATTGCCAGTGAGCAGGGTGGTGCCGGGGGAGAGCTCCACAAATACCCCGTTGGCCTCCCCGGACCAGGTGACGGGGCCATAGAGCAGGTTTTCGTGCCAGTAGAACAGGGTGCCGCCCACCCCCACGTCGAAGTCCCCCTGGGTCTCCGCCAGCTTCTCCACCACCCAGAAGTCCCCGTCGGGCCGGACACGGACGGTGTGGCACAGGTACTCCACCGGATACAGGGACAGGGCCTCTGGGACCTGTGACGGCGGGACCTCCTTGTCCCGGAACCAGAACACCTGGCACAGATAGCCGCCGTCCCCGTCGGGGGAGAGGCCCCGGAAGGTGGGGCCGGCGCTGTACCAGTACAGGGCCTCCTCCATGTCCATGCTGTCCCCAAAGGCTTCCCAGTCCGCCAAGACGGCGGGCATGTCCGCCGGAGGCGTCACCATAGCGGTACACAGCAGGGAGTCGGGCAGTCGGTTGTACCGCAGATAGACCGACTTCCCATAGGCGTCCAGCGCCCCGGCCACGGTGGAGGCCCGGTTCTGGGCGGCCAGCGCCAGCACCTGGGCGGTGTCCGCCCCGTGGGGCAGGTCCACTGCCATTCCGGCGGTCAGGGCCGCCACAGGCGTCCCCGCTACCAGATACAGGGACAGGGCAATCACGATGCACCCGGACGCCAGCCCCATGCCCTGGGGAAACCGCTTAAAGCGGGCGATGGCCTCAATGCGGGCCTTCACTGCCCTGGCCCCGTTGGCCATGGTGGTGGCTCCTGGGGTGCGGACCGCCCGGTTGTCCGCCATAGACAGGAGACAGCGGCCGTAGTCCCGCCGGTCCTCTCCACTGAGGCGCTCCAGCACCCGCTGGTCGCACAGGGCTTCCCGGTCGTTGCCGATTTTATCAAAGACAAACCACAAAAAGGGGTTGCACCAGTGGAGACACCGGAACAGGGTGGTGAGCCAACCAGCCCACACGTCCCGGTATTTCAGATGGAGCAGCTCATGCAAAATAACCTTTTCGTCCATGCTCCAGTCCATGGGCAGCACCAGGACGGGCCGGGATAGTTCCAGCACAAAGGGGGTGTTTGTGCTCCGGCACTCCACAATGCGGGCGGGGAGGGGGAGCCGGTGCTCCGCAGCCAGGGTCTCGATGGCCGCCCGGCGGCTTCCCTCCACCGGTACGCCGCCCCGCACCCGGAAGCTCAGCCGCCCGGCGCAGAACAGGAACCACAGGGCCGACAGGAGCACCCCCGCCCAGTAGACCACAAACAGCCAATCGGTCCAGGAGACCGGCGCGCCCCCTGGCGGGAGCGGGACGGGGGCGGCGGGCAGGGCGGAGGCGAAGGGGGAGCTGTAGGCGGAGTTGCATCCCAGCTCCACATGGGTCCGCAGCAGCTCCAGATGGGAGGACACGTCCAGCGCCGTCCGCCGCCCCCAAAATCCCACCGGGACCAGCAGCCGCAGGAGCAGCACCAGCCAAACCCCGTACTGCCACCTGGGGGACAGCTTGTCCAGGAAAATCCGCTGGAGGACCAGCAGAAACAGGGCCGTCAGGGAGGCGGCCGCTGTCTGCTGGAGAAACATCCAGATGTTTGCCATCCGCTACACCTCCATCTCGTCCAGCAGCCTTCGCAGCTCGTCCCGCTCCTCTCGGGTGAGGGAGGCGGAGCGGAGAAAGGCCGCCGCCAGCTTCCCGGCGGAGCCGCCGTAGGCCCGGTCCATGAGGCTCCGCTC
>CALXGD010000027.1 GCA_944387745.1 uncultured Oscillospiraceae bacterium | reverse complement strand
AAAAAACAAGTTTAGAACAATTAGATAGAAAAATCCCGGAAAACCGAGGTTTTCCGGGATAATTTGAAACATTTTAGCGCTTGGAGAACTGAGGAGCACGCCGCGCGGCTTTCAGGCCGTACTTCTTGCGCTCCTTCATACGGGGGTCACGGGTAAGGAGGCCGGCTGCCTTCAGGGTGGGGCGGTACTCCTCATTGGCCAGCAGCAGGGCGCGAGCCACACCGTGGCGAATCGCACCGGCTTGGCCGGTGACGCCGCCGCCGGTGACAGTGGCCACGATGTCCACTTTGCCCAGCTGCTCGGTGGCGACCAGGGGCTGGCGGACCAGAAGCTTCAGGGTCTCCAGGCCGAAGTAATCATCGATGTCACGGCCGTTGATGGTGATGGAACCGGTGCCGTTGGGGAACAGATGCACCCGAGCCACGGAGGACTTCCGACGGCCGGTGCCATAAAAATAACGCTTCTTTCTCTTATACATGATCGTCTACCTACTGCTTACTGAGCGTCCCAAACTTCGGGCTTCTGGGCGGCATGCTCATGCTCGCCGGCGCGATAGACGCGCAGCCGGGTGAGGGCGTCCTTGGCAATGGTGTTCTTGGGCAGCATGCCCTTTACCGCCAGCTTCATAGCCAGCTCGGGCCGCTCCTGCATCAGGGTGCGGTACTTGACTTCCTTCAGCCCGCCGATCCAGCCGGAATGACGGCGGTAGAGCTTGTGATCCAGCTTCTTTCCGGTGAGCACGGCCTTCTCTGCATTGATCACGATCACATAGTCGCCGCAGTCAGCATTGGGAGTAAATTCAGGCTTATGCTTGCCCCGCAGCAGGGTGGCAGCGGCGGCGGCAGTTTTGCCCAGGGGCTTGTTCGCAGCGTCCAGGATATACCACTTGCGCTCGATGTTCCCCTTATTGGCCATAAAAGTGGACATAGGTGAAACCTCCATTTTCCTCTACTTCTTGGTGCATTTGTATGCAAAATGTTGATTTACAACAAAATCAGCCGCTCCACTGTACAAGCGGAGCGTTTTGTATTATAGTATTTAAGCGACCCTGTGTCAACAGCCTTTTGAGAAAAAATTGAATCAGCCTTTAAAATCTCTTGTTTTCTCAGAAAATCAAATGAAATCTCGAAAAATCTCATTTTCAATTTTCTTTTTGTTTTTTGTAAAAGGTTGCAATTCCCCACCGCTTTCTACAAAAGGAGGCAATTATGAACCACATTTTATCCCTTGTCCGCCGCTGCATCGAGGACTATGAGATGATCGCCTCCGGGGATCGGATCGCGGTGGGTGTGTCCGGAGGCAAGGACTCCCTACTTCTGTTGGCGGCTCTGGCCCGACTGCGGGAATTTTATCCCATTCCCTATGCGCTGGAGGCCATCACCCTGGACATGGGCCATTCTGACGGCCGGCCGGGGATGGACTTCTCCCCTATCGCCGACTTCTGCCAGGAGCTGGGGGTGCCCTACACCATCCTCCCCAGCGAGATCCAGCACATCATCTTCGATCTGCGGAAGGAGAAAAATCCCTGTTCCATGTGTGCCAAAATGCGCCGGGGGGCCCTCCACGAGGCGCTGAAGGAACGGGGCTTGAACAAGATTGCTCTGGGGCATCACTACGACGATGCAGTCGAGACCTTTTTTATGTCCCTGATCTTTGAGGGCCGCCTGTCCTGCTTCCAGCCGGTGACCTGGCTAGATCGCACGCAAATCACTCAGATCCGCCCCATGCTCTACTGCGGGGAAACTCTCATCCGTCACACTGTGGAGCGGCTTCAGCTGCCTGTTGTCCACAACCCTTGCCCTGCCGACGGAAGCACCAAGCGCCAGGAGATCAAGGAGCTGGTCTATGAGCTAAACGGCCGGTATCCCGGGTTGAAGGCCAGGGTCTTTGGTGCCATGCAGCGCTTCCCCTTGCCGGCGTGGGGACCGGTGGAGCACCGACGGAGGCCCCTGCCGGAGGATTTGTAGGGGCTGGCCTCTGCGCTGGCCCGGTGGCGGAACGGCCCGCTGCCTCCCCAAGCCTTCCTCTTTAGGGAAAGGTGGCACGGCCGCAGGCCGCCTCTACAGGTGTGGGGCAGTTCCTGTGTGGCCCCCTACAAAAATTCCCCGCCGCCTGGAATTTCCCTGCGCGCCGTGTTATAATAACCCCGCAGACGAGAAAACCGGCGGCACAAGCCGCTTGAGAGGAGAATATACCAATGAGCGAGGAACTGAATTACAGCGCCAACCCGGGCAAGGAGCTTCTGCGCACGGTGGACGGCGTTTCCTATCAGCGTATTCCCATCAGGACCCATCTGATCACTAAGGCGGACCGGATGGAGGACGTGGTCATTCAGTACGCCAGGGACAAAATGCAGGAGGGAGACATCCTGTTTATCTCAGAAAAGGCGGTGGCCTGTACGCAAAATCGCGCCATTCCCATGGAGGACATGAAACCCCGGAAGCTAGCAGTCACCCTGAGCCGGTATGTGACCAAAACACCCGCTGGTATCGGACTGGGCATTCCGGAGACTATGGAGATGGCACTTCAGGAGTGCGGCACCCTGCGCATTTTATTCGCCGCCTTCTGCAGCGTCATCGGAAAGCTTCTGGGCAAAAAGGGCTGGTTCTACATTGTGGCCGGCCCCAAGGCCCGGGGGATCGATGGGCCCACCGAGGGCACCATCCCTCCCTATGACCACTACGTGGTCCTCACCCCCGCTGACCCTATGGGCACCGCTAAGAAGCTGGCCCAGGTCCTGGGCCAGCCGGTAGCAATTGTAGATATCAACGACCTGGGCGCCAACATTCTGGGCTTTTCGGAGCGGAAACCGACTCTAGATCAGCTGGCCAAAATTTTGGGAGATAATCCCCTGGGTCAGTCCAGTGAGTCTACCCCCATGGGCATTATCCGCCGAGCTTAAAGGCCGGCAGACTCCGGCAAGACATCATACTGGGAGGCAGCTGAAAGAGAAGCTGCCTCCCAGTTCATTTGGAGCCGTACTTGAACCTTATCGTATCGTCCTATTTGAAAAGTTCCCCAGATCTGAAAATAGAACTAATCCCTCCGAAGACGGCGGATGTCGTCCCCAAAAAAGCGGAGTGCACAGTACTGTCCGTTCAGGCGGGAGGCAATTTGGGGGGAATACCGCTGTTCGATCTCCTCCGGAGAGAGGTTAGAGGAGATTACGGTCTGCTTTTCGCTGACCAGCCGGGTATTGATCAGCCGATACAGATCGGAGTGAACCAACTGATTGTTGTATTCGCTGCCCAGGTCGTCCAGAATGAGCAGATCACAGTTAAGGTATCGCCGCGTATCGCTCTGGGCGGACTGGAGGGCCTCCGCGTCTCGCTCCCGAGGAAATCTCTGATTTGCGGCGGCAAATTGAGCAAAAATATTTCCCGCCGTATCATAGACCACAGAGAACCCCTGCTCAGATACGCTGCGGGCGATACAGGCGGATAGGAAGGTTTTTCCTAGGCCAGGAGCTCCGGTGAGAAATAAATTTTTCCACCGAAAATGACCGAAGTGACGGGCGTAGTTTTGACAGATATCTCGGATCAGCTCCATATTGGAGCGGGGGGACGTGCCCCAGACTGGCCAGACATCGCTGCTATAGCAGTCCAGGCGAAAATGTTCAAAGGACTGCTCCCCTAAGTCTAAAAGCTTAGAGAGCTCCTGAATCTGTTCCTGGGTGCACAGCTCCTTGAGGCAGTCGCACATCTGCGCACCGCGCCAGCCGGTGTCCCTGCACTTGGGACAGAAAGGCTTGCTGTCCAGAGCATCGACAGCCAGCCCCATGGATTCCAGCAGTTCAGCCCGCTCCCGCTGCAGGCGAAGATTCTTTTCCCGGATGGACTGAAGAGCCTGCTGGGTGTCCGCCCCCCCGCGGAGGGCGGCGGAGGCCAGCTCCGCCATGGTTCTTTGAATACGATAATCCAGGTGCTCCAGACGCGGCTCTCTCTGATAGACCTGCCGCCGAAGCTCTGCCTGCTGTTTTTCCCGGAGATGCCGGCGCTCCTCCAGCCGGGCGGTGGCCCGGCGCAGAACATTGGGATTATATGCCATTGCTCAATCCTCCTGGTAATACTGTTTCATCTGTCGGCGGATGCGCTCCATGTCCTCTCGGGCACGGAGCTGGGATTCCTGGCTGTCGGGCGGGCGGCGGGCGGCGGAAGAATCGGACACAGGACGTAGGTCCCGGTCCCCCGCCT
The DNA here is from genome assembly GCA_944387745.1 of uncultured Oscillospiraceae bacterium. The sequence continues at coordinate 9,428 of CALXGD010000027.1, read as the reverse complement.
GAATCGCCGCCAGGGTGTGGAGTCCTTTCTCGTGCCAACGGCGGAGAATCCCGTTCATATAGTTCCAGTCCAGCGACTGCTTTTTAAATACTGTCCGCTCATAAGCCATCCGCAGCGCATCATCGTCAAAGCCCATGTCATCCCAGGCGGCAATGTACTTCTTCTCCCGCTCCACCAGGGGCCGAGGGCATATGTCCAGAATACGGAGCACTTGAATTTCCCGCTCCCGGAGATGCGCCAGGGTCTGGAGGTGCCGCTCCGCGGCCTCGGTCGTATCGATCCCCCGCCTGGCCCAGAGAAATCCCTCCCGCCGGATCTGGGAGACAGCGGGCCGGCGGCCTTTCCCGTGCTTTCTCTCCGCCTCCTCAATGCACCAGTTGACCAGCAGCAGGATCACCTCTGCAGGGAGGGCCAGGTGGTCATACAGTGTAAACAGGATCTTCAAATCATTGGTAGTCAGCTTCTTCCCAAGCAGCCGTTCTACCTCGTCTGTAAGTGCGGAGAATACGGAGCTTTCGTCCTCCAGGGCAGAGGAGAGATCCTCCAAGGTATATTCCGGCGGAAGGGGCTCCGGGGGCTCTGGAGCGGACCGGGCAGCAGCTGAGGCGGAGAGAGAGCTAGAAACAAGCCCCTGCTCCTGAAGCTGACACAGGGCGGCCTGCCGTCTGGCCTCCGGCCATTGCAGCTGGGTCAAGTCCCCGTGACGCAGCAAAAAGAGATAGAGCAGAGCAGCATCTCCGCTGTCCATGCGGAGAAGCCGGTCAGCGGCCTGCTCCGAAAGAGCCAGGATGCTTCCGGGGGTCAGCAGCTGGGACATAGCGCGGTTTCCTTTCTATTATAAATTCAAGCCTATTGTACCGCAAAATAAAAGCGGAGTAAACAGGCAGAGAAAATTGGATACGGCGAAAGCGGCCGGTATGGGCCGGCCGCTTTGGACATGGGGAGGTTTATTTCTCCGGTTTCGGGGGCCGCTCCCGGAGGATGGCCATAATATCCTCCACGGCCGCAGTTAAATCCTGCCGGAGCCCCTCAAAGATTCCTAACCGGATGAGGTTCAGCGCGATCAGGGCAATGGTAGGCCCCAGAATCATGCCTAGTACGGCGGCAATCCGCCAGCCGATATAGATACTGATCAGGGATACAATGGGCGATAGTCCCGTCTGATCGCCTACAAATTTTGGTTCTCCCATCCGGCGGAACAAGGCGATGACGCCCCAGATCAGCATCAGCTCCACCGCGTGTAAATAATCCTCTGTAAACAGATTGATTACTGCCCAGGGAACCATCACCGTGCCGGCCCCGATGATAGGAATAAAGTCCATCACCGCCAATACTAGGGCCAGCAACAGACTGTAGGGCTGGCCAATGAGAAAAAAGCCCACAAGAAGAATGAAAAATACCACTACAGACAGCAGAAATTCCGCCCGCAGATAGCCTCCAAAGGCGCTTACGGCGGTATTCCGCACTTGAGTCAGAAAACGGAGGAGCCGCTGGTGGGTGTGCTGCGCCGCCTGGTTGCGCAGATAGGGGTAGTCCACCGTCAGCATATAGCAGGCCATAATATAGATAATCAACGCCAAAACAAAGTCTGGCACACCGCGGGCCTTCTCTGTGGTGATCTCCAAGGTTATGGTGAGCACATTTGGTGCAGCGCTGCTGAGCCAATCCATAGTCCGATTTATGACGGACTCCACAGAGGCGGTCAGCTGAGGGGGAATCATCCTCCAGAACTGGGCAGACATCGCCTCAATCTGGTCTAATGTTCCCTGGAGGTTGGCCAACAAAATATCCCAATTCTGGGCCAAGGTGACCAGCTCCACTCCAGCGGCATAGGCCAGATAGCCAATTCCAGCCCCTAAAAGGCCGAACAGCAGGATCAGGATCAGCAGAGTAGAGATCTTACGCGGTACGCCCAGCCGCTGCTGAAGCCACCGGATCAGCGGATGAAGAATAGCTGCTGTGATCAGCGCGGCCACAAACGGAGCAAACAGTGAGAGCAGCGGGAGTCCAATCACCTGGAACAGCCAGATTGCCAGAAGAACTCCGGTCAATCGGATTCCCAGCCTGCTCCAGAGCTTGCCGCGTTCCGGCCAGGAGAGCTTCATTTCATCCATAGGGAGATCATTCCTTTCCGCCCGGTCCCTCAGACCGGAGCGAGGTGCCACAGGGCAAGAAAGCGGGCCCCATCCCACAGCCGCAGGCGGAGCCGCTGAAGTGTTGACATTATGTCTCTTGGTAGATCAAGCCGATCAAATTGGGACCGGCGTTGATGGCGATGACGCCGCCGATGCAATAGGACATTTCCGCCGCCGTGCCTAGCGCCGCAGCACTCTCCTCGGCCAGGCGGTCGGCCTGTTCCCGGTTGCTGCCCTGAATGAGCAGATAGGGGGTGCCGGGCTTCCTGGTTTTTTTGCACTGTTCCAGCAGAGCGGGGATCACGTTCTTCTCCCCACGCACTTTGGAGAGCACCTTGGAATCCCCGTTTTCAAAGGTCATAATCGGCTTCAGTCCCAGGGCATCACCCACAAAGGCTGCGGCAGCGGAGATGCGCCCGGATTTTTTGGCAAAGCGCAGGTCCAAAGGAGCAAACAGAACCCGGACGTGCTGGAGCCAGTCCTGGAGATAAGGCAGAATTTCCTCCGCCGAGGCCCCACCCCGGGCCATTTTTGCCCCCTGGACCACGGCCCAGCCATAGCCCATGGTGTAGGTGTGGGAATCCAGAATGTGAATGGGGAAGGTGTTCTTTGCCTCTGGATAATCCTCATAGAACTCGGCTCGGGCCTGGACTGCATTCTGATATGTGGCTGAGCCCTTGGAGTTGATAGCTGTATAGATCAGGCAGCGATACCCCTCCTGAAATGCCTCCTGGTAACACTGGGTAAATACAAAGGGGGTGAGCTGGGCATGGGTGGGAATCTGCGCCGCAGATTGAAGCATGGGGTAAAATTCCTCAGGGGTAAAATCATAGCCGTCTTGAAGCTCTCGATTTCCCATAGCAATGGGGAAAGGGAGGACCTGAATGTCCAGCTCTTCCCGAAGGGAACGGGGGATGTCGGCGGCGGAGTCGGTTACAAATTTAATCATAGCAGCCTCCTGCTGAATTCACGTTCGTGTTGGATTTCCCCCAATTCTTTCAGATTATTCCGTTTGACAGCGGACGAGTCTGTCAGAAAAATCTGCGTCTGGGAACGCCAAACAAAATTAGGAGTCCGATTAAAGCCATTATTGCAGAAGCGAATGAAATTGTCAATGAAAGGACGTCAATCTTCCTTCTTTTTCATAGGAACCCGAGTGCCGTCCGGCCGTTGGAGATAGGTGTGCTCCAGCTGCTGCTCCAGGTTGGCGCGAATGGCGTCTAAATATTCCCGGCGGAGAAGCCCGCGCTCCTGTTTTTCTGCCTCGGTCAGCCCCTCATCAGCCTTAGCTTTCCGAGCCAGGGCGTTGAGACGGTCAATCTTTTCCTGCTCCATGGTTTTCCTCCTATCAGATGGCCTTCAGGGCCAAGGTCTCAGCTTGCGGTCCAATCTGGCCCGCCTCCGACTGGAGTCTGCCTCTATACATACCGCTCCAGCACCACCATGATCCGGCCCTTTTTCGAGGTGCCCAGGATCTCCTGAATCACACATTTCCCCAAGCCGCGGCAGGTGAGCACGTCGCCCTGAGAGACTGTGCGGTCCCCCTTTATACACTCCCGATGGTTGACAGCCACCCTGCCCGCGGAGATAAAATCCGCCGCCTTAGAGCGGGAGAGAGAGAAGCCAGAGGCCAGCACCGCGTCAAGGCGCAGCGCCGCTACCGTGTCCCGGATGGTTTTGACAACCGGAGGTTTGGGCGTGAGGGAGGCGAGGGGGATCTCCTTCACGGAGATCTTCCAGCGGCCGGCGGTTTCCCACTGGCTTAGAAGAATGGGCAGCCCCTCCCGCAGGGCGACAACCTGACATTTTCCGTCCAGCATCAAAATATCTCCCAATTTTTCCCGGGTAATGCCCAAGCCCATAAGCGCGCCCAGGACGTCCCTGTGGGTCAAGGCAGCCGCCGCCGGGAAGTCGGCCTCCAGCGCGGCCAACGGACTGTCCGGCTCTGCCAGGGCCTCCACCGGGTCCTGCCAGTCTGGAGGGAAATAGAGGATGCTGCGCTCGGCGCCCGTGTACCCTCCGGCAGACACATACCTGGGATTGCCCCAGGCAGCCAGAAGATCAGCGGCGGAGGCCCGCTCCCCGGGAGAGAGGAAGGGAGTCCAGGCGGGGATCCCCCGGTTCTGAGCTAACTCCAGCTTATCCAGCACACGGGCCAGCAGCACCCGCTCCTCCCCTGAGCGGGCACAGCGATCCAGCAGCTCTGTCTTGTTCACAGCGGGACCTCCTCTCCCTTTGACAGCTTTAGTATACCAGGAATAGACGGCGGGGGCAAGGGGGATGCGCCAGCGGAAAAGGGCGGGGCCTGCCGGACAGGGCAAACACCAGACATGGACATAACAAAATCCCCCTGGTAAAACAGCAGCCCGGTGCTCGCAAGCGCCGGGCTGCTGCCGTTCTTTTTTTGGGGCCTCTGCCCTCGATTTTCATTGACGGAAGGGGGCTTTACTGCAGATTTAAAGCCTCTTTCACCTTGGTAATGATCAGGGCACCGATGTCACGGGAGGCGTCCACAGTCTGAGCGCCCAGGTGAGGGGTGACCACAAAGTTATCGCAGGCAAACAGGGGGGAGTCAAAGGTGGCACCTTCGGTGAGGCCGCCGGCAGCCAGCTCATTCTCCATCACGTCGGAGCCATAGCCGCCCAGTTTGCCGGACTTCAGCGCCTCATACATAGCCTGCTCGTCCACGATGCCGCCCCGGGCCATGTTCAGTACTACGGCGCCGTCCTTCATCTCGGAGATCGAGTGGGCATTGAACAGATGCTTGGTCTCGTCCGTGAGGGGCATATGGATGGTCACATAGTCAGAGACCTTCAGCACCTCGTCGATGGACAGGCTCTTGGCCTGCTGCGCCTCAAACACATGGGCGGGCAGATAGGGGTCATAAGCCACCACGTCCATTTTGAAAGCCCGGGCCAGCTCGCCTACCCGCTGACCAATACGGCCGAAGCCCAGGATACCAAGAGTTTTGCCCCGCAGCTCAGAGCCCACATACTTATACTTGTCCCAGTTTTTGTTTACCTTCACGTCATAGCAGGCGGGGATGGTGTGGCGGGCAATATCCAGCATCTTGGCGATGGTCAGTTCCGCCACAGCGTTGGCATTCATGCCGGGGGCATTGATAACTTGGATGTCCTTGGCCTTTGCGGTGTCCAGGTCGATATGGTTCAGGCCCACGGAGCACACGCCGATGACCTTCAGATTCTTGGCAGCATCCAGAATCTCCTTGTTGATGGCGGGGTCCACCCGCATAATGAGCACATCATAGTCAGGGATCAGCTTGGCCAGCTCCTCCTGAGTGGGCAGCATGTGGGTATCCACCTGCATATACTTGCTCAATTCCTCGGCGATGCTGCTGTGAACGGCGTCAATAATTAGGCATTTCATGGCAATCATTCTTCCTTTCTCATTCAATTTCTGGTTTCCATCCAAATATGGCTTACGGACTGCTCCGCAGGTCCCAAACACAGGCTACATGCAGCGGTAAAATTCAGGAAGAAACGACAGTGAATTCCCGTTGAAGTATTCCTGGATTCCTATTTTCCCCTATATTTAGTATTATTAAATCATAAAATTCATATTCCGAACAGCAGATTTTTACTGATGGTTGCCACAGCCTTTTTGTTGTGGTATACTAAAAATGGGCCAAGGAAAGAACGGTTTTTATTTAAAAATGGAAGGAGACCTCCCATGAATTTCCTTCACCTGAAGTATTTTCTCCTTGTGGCCGAGGAGCTGAACATTACCCGGGCCGCAGAGCGGCTGTATATCTCCCAGCAGTCCCTGAGCAACCACATCAGCAATATGGAAAAGGAGCTGGATGTGAAACTGTTCACCCGCTCCCCCAAGCTGTCCCTCACTTACGCGGGGGACCTGCTGGTGGAGACCGCCACCCAGATCCTGGATCTGCACAGCCAGTACCTGGCCAAAGTGGGGGACATCAATCGCCACTACATGGGGGTGCTGCGGGTGGGCGTCTCCCACACCTGCGGGCTGGCACTGCTCCCTGAAATCCTTCCCCAGTTCCAGGCAGAGTTTCCACTGGTAGAGTTTTCCCTGTTTGAGGGCAATTCCACCCATTTGGAGGATGAGCTGTCTCACGGACGGGTGGATCTGATCATCTGCTTTCAGCCCATTATGATGGAGGGCGTGGAGGTAGTCTCTCTTACGGAACAGCCGCTGACTCTGGTGGTGCCAAAAGCCTTTACAGAGCAGCTCTTTGGGGACAAGGCTCCAGAGGTGCGGGAGCAGTTTGTGGCGGGGGCGGATATTGACTGCTTCCAGCACATGCCCTTTATTCTCATTAAGCGGGGCAACCGCACCAGGAGCATGGTGGACCAGTACTTCAGCCGACACTTCTTCAAGCCCAAGCTGATTCTGGAGACAGAAAACACCATCACCACACTGGCCATGGCGGAGGCGGGACTGGGGATCACCATCTGCCCAGAGCTGTTTTTAAAGACGATCCACGTAACTGCCTCCCGGTCAGACACAGACCGGCTGGACTTCTTCCCCCTCACCGACCCCTCCACGATTTGCAAGCTGGTGGTGGGCTATCGCCGGGACCGATACCTCTCCCACTTCGGGGAGCGATTTATTCAGCTCACCCAGCAGACTCTGGCAGCTGCTGGAGAGGAGGAGCCTGCGGCCACAGCCGCAGGCAGCCAGGAGCACTGAGCTCCAAATATATTCCTCCCTCCATCCTCTGGTCGCACTTCCTTAGAGAGAGGTCAGCCGGAGGACGCACGGAGGCGGCAAAAGGTGCGGCATGAGATTCAGCCGCACCTTTTTTAATGCTCCATTTTTTGTGTCTTTCAACCCAAAAGGGGCCGGAATCCCTCCAAAAACCTGAAGATTCAAGCCAAACGTGAGGGATTTCCGAATGATTTACTTGATCTCATAGTTTCGACCGAACTGAAGCTCTCCAAAATCGATCCGCGTGGTTTTTTCCAAGTCGTCCTCCTCGTCCGACTGAGCGTCCTCCGCCGGCTGATCTGCTGCTCCTTCCTGGGGGTTGTCCTTTTCCGCCTGGCGGAGCTTCTCGTTTTCCGCAGCAGCCTCAGCCATGGCCTGAGCGACTAGGCGCTGGACGCTGTCGTCTATGTCGGAGACCGCCTCCTCCACCTGATCTTCCCTGGCATCTGAGGCAGGTACGGGCGGCGTCAGCTGGTCCAGCTGATCCAGATAGGCGGCCGCCTGCTCATGCAGCCTGCGCACCTGCTCCACATAGGAGGCGGTCTCCTTCTGGGCAGAAGCCAGGCGGTACTGCTCCGCCTCCGCCTCTTTGCGGATGGAATCCACCTTCTTTTGGGCCTCCGTCTCCGCCTCCTGGAGAATTTGAGTGCGCTTTTGCTCCGCTTCCTTGACCAAGTCGTCTGCCATCCGCTGGGCAGCCATCAGCGCCTTGCGCATGGCCTCCTCTGTGGAACGGTATTCCTCCACCTTGTCCACCAGGACCTTCATCTTGCTCTTCAGCACAGCATTTTCATTGTACAGAGAGCTGTAATCCGCTGTCAATACATCCAAAAATTCATCCACCTGGGCCATGTTATAGCCGCCGAAGGACACCTTGGAAAAGGCGCGCTCGGATACCTCCTGGGGTGTGAGCATAGTTGATTCCCTCCTAAAGAGCGCCACTCAGGGCGCAGTGCTTCCCTTACGGGGAGGCAGGCCGTTTTATTTAAAAGTACAGGCCGTTATTTTCCAGCTCGTCAATGAGATCCCCCAAGATATCCACATTATAGGGGGTGATGATGTAGGTGGAGATCGCCACCTTTTTGATCTTTCCCTCATTGGCATAGGCCACTCCGGACAGGAAGTCCAGCAGTCGCCGGGCAATCTCCTTATTTGTGGACTCCAAATTCAACACTACGGTGCGCTTCTCCCGCAGATGGTCGGCAATTTCGCTGGCGTTCTCGAAACGCTCCGGCTTGACCAGCACTACCTGTAGCTGGGTGGCCGCCCGCAGGTTGACTCCCTTGTTGCTCCGGCGCTTCCCCGGTTCATCCCCGGCAGAATTGCCGTAAGCCGGCTCATTTCTTGAGCTGCGCTCCCGATCCCGCTCCCGGCGCTCCATAGGGCGGGGAGAGTCGTCGAAATCATCCTCATAATCCTCGTCGTCCTCATCCTAATAGGGGTGGGCAAGCCGCTTAAATTCATCCAAAAAACCCATAGAAAAACCCTCTTTTCTCTGGAAGTGAAGTACAGATGGCCCCTGATTTTCTGCCTTACGCCCGGTGCAAGGGTGGACGGGGGCCAAAAATTGCAGTGCCCACCCGAACTAGCGTGGCACCCTCTGCAATGGCGTCGGGGTAATCCTCGCTCATACCCATAGATAGACAAATCATATCACTTTGATTATCGCCCATCTTTTCCTTTATGTCAACAAAAAGCTGACGCATTTTTGCAAAAAATGGACGATTTGCTCCCGGAGCCTGGGAAATCGGCGGGATTGCCATCAAGCCGCACAGCCGGACATGCTCCAGCGCCTGGGACAGGGCCGCCAGCTCGCGGGCCTGCTCTGGCGTGCAGCCCCCTTTGCTCGCCTCGCCCGCAATATTGACCTCTAGGAGGATATCCTGCGTGATCCCTAGCTTGGCCGCCTGGCCGTCAATCGCCCGCAACAAATGCTCAGAGTCCACAGAGTGGATCAGCGCAACCCGTCCCACCACCTGCTTTACCTTGTTGGTCTGGAGGTGACCGATGAAGTGAACCTGGGCACCTCGGTAGGCGTCCGCGGACAGGTGGGCCGTAAGCTCCTGCACGCGGTTTTCACCGCACACCGGTACGCCGGCAGCAATGGCCTCCCGGATGGCGTCATCGCTCTGTACCTTTGTGGCGGCACACAGAGTGATCTCCTCCGGAGAGCGCCCTGCGGCCAGAGCTGCAGCAGCAATATGTTCCTTAACCTGGTTGACATGCGCTTGAATGGACATAGTTGGTTCCCTCTTTCTTTTTTTGTCCACTTTATAGTCTAGCAAACTTTCTGCAAAATGCAACCCAAAACACAGGATTTGGGGAGTAGGGCAGACATTACTATTAGGTTACACAAGGTCAATCGACCGAGTGTGACCTAATTTTTTTGTCCGTTTGGAGGTGAGGACATGGCCGACTATGCTTTTAGAACCATCGGGGACCGTCTGGAAATTCAAAGACTATGGGAAAAAGGATACTCCCCGAAAGAGATCGCCGGGACCGTCGGGAAGTCCCTGGACGTGGTTTATACGGAACTTTCCCGGGGCCGGGACGGGACGCGCCTGCCGGACCAGCGCCTGCGGTACAGCGCGGAACTTG
>CALXGD010000026.1 GCA_944387745.1 uncultured Oscillospiraceae bacterium | reverse complement strand
CGGCCAGTAGCTGGTTCAGAGTTTGCTCCCGCTCGTCGTTGCCGCCCATGCGGTTGTCACGGGACTTGCCGATGGTGTCGATCTCGTCGATGAAGATGATGCAGGGGGCCATCTTGCTGGCCTCTTTAAACAGGTCGCGGACCCGGGCCGCGCCCATGCCCACAAACATCTCCACAAAGTCAGAGCCGCTGATGGAGAAGAAGGGGACCCCGGCCTCGCCGGCCACGGCCTTGGCCAGCAGGGTCTTGCCGGTGCCCGGCGGACCCACCAGCAGGGCGCCCTTGGGCAGCTTGGCGCCGATCTCGGTGTATTTTTGGGGGTTGTGGAGGATGTCGATGATCTCCTGCAGGGACTCCTTGGCCTCATCCTGACCGGCCACATCCCGGAAGGTGACGCCCGTCTTTTTCTCTACATAGACCTTGGCGTTGGACTTGCCCAGATTGCCCATGCCGCCGATGCCGCCTTTGCCGCCCACGCCCCGGAACAGGAACCAGAACAGGCCCACCATGATGAGGACGGGGAAGATATAGGCCATAAACAGGCTCAGCAGATAGGAGGAGCTGTCCACCGGCTCGGTAAAGGCGTATTGCCCCTCCTCGTTGCTCATGTGCTGAGAAAAGAGGGTCATCAGCTCGTCATCACTGACGTTGGCCAGGCGGACGGTCACATACTGGACGGGTTCCTCCGAGTTCTGTAGCCGGTCCGGCATGAGGCTGTTGATCAGCTCCTGCGCTTCGCTGGTTACCTCCTGCTCCTGGTAGGGGAGCTCCACTTCCACCCCTTCCTTTAAAGTGAAGGTGATCTGGCTGCTGTCCACCAGGGCGGTCTGGACCTTGTCGTCAATGAGCCACTCCCGGAAGGTGGTGTAGGGGACGTTGACTGTACCCGCCTTCTCATAGGAGGACATGCACCCCCGGAACAGCAGGGTGAGGAACATAGCCCAGAGGATGATGCTCACCAGGCCAAGGGCATTGCGTTTATTGTTGTTTCCGTTGTTTTGATTTCTTTTATCTGGCTTCAAGGGAGAGTACCTCCGTCGCTGCTGCGAACGTATATTTTGCTTGTATGTTTGCATGAATGAAGGAAAAATTTCCTGTTTCATCCAGTTCAGCCCAAGTCTATTATACTATAGCATACTCTCCCTTTAAAAACAAGAAAGAGGGGTGTAAACTTTCTGTGAAAGTAAAAATATCTTTTCAGGCGTCCAAATTCGGAAATGGGGAATTTCACCCTTTCCTCCAGGGGGGAAATATGCTATAGTATACCCTGTATCTGAATTCTTTCAAGAATACCTCTGGTTTTATATTTATTTGGTATTTTTGGCGTTTTGCCCCCGGCCCGCTCTCAGCTCTGTAGAGACGGGGGTACAGGAAAATACAAACCTGGGCACACGGGAAAGAAATTGGAAGTATTTGAGTTAGGAGGTCTGTCCCATGAAGCCACGTCCACCTCTGCGCCGTTCCGCGCCCATAGAGTCAGAGAACGATGGAGTTATTGAGGGTCGCAACGCCGTGATTGAGGCGTTGCGGGCCGGGACCGCCATTGATAAGATCTATCTGATGAAGGGGGAGACCGACTCCGCCCTGGGCCACATTGCCTCCGCCGCCCGGGAGAAGGGAATCGTGGTGGTGGATGCCGACCGGCGCAAGCTGGATAGCATGAGCCGCACCCACGCCCACCAGGGGGTCATCGCCCTGGCCGCCGTGCGGGAGTACGTCGCCGTGGACGACATTTTGAACGCCGCCCGGGAGAAGGGGGAGAATCCCCTCATTGTGGTGTGCGACGAGCTCAGCGACCCCCACAACCTGGGGGCGGTGATCCGCACCGCCGACGCCGCTGGGGCCCATGGGGTCATCATTCCCAAACGCCGCTCCGCCGGCCTCACCGCCGTGGTGGGCAAGACATCAGCGGGAGCGGTGGCCCACGTGCCGGTGGCCCGGGTGCCCAACCTTCCGGCTCTGCTCAAGGAGCTGAAGGAGGCGGGCGTCTGGGTGTTCGGCACCGCTGCCAATGGGACTACCCCCCTCTATCAGGCGGATTTAAAGGGCCCCGCCGCCATCGTTATCGGCAGCGAGGGGAGCGGCATGGGCCGCCTGGTGGCGGAGAGCTGTGACTTCACCGTATCTATCCCCATGTTTGGAAAGATCAACTCTCTGAATGCCTCCGCCGCGGCGGCAGTCCTCCTCTATGAGGCGGTCCGCCAGCGAATGGGGCAGTAGCCTCTCCTAGTGCGGGGATGGTGCAGGGAGAGCGGTAGAAGCAGCAGCAAGAGACAGATGGTCCACCTCCTTGTAAGAATGAGAGGGCCTGACGAAAATCCGCAGTGCGGGGGAGAACTTCATGGGCGGCCGGGACTTTGAAAAAATGAATAGGGATGATCTGACAGAGGCAAAGTCGCTGGTCAAGGATGCAAAGCCGGGGCCTTTTACACTGGAGGATATTTTGGCGGAGTATGGGACGCGGGACGAAGCGCAGCGCGCCGCGGTTCCAGTTGCACCAAAGGCTGAGGATGTTGTTGGAAAAGAGGCTCAGGAGCCGGACCTCCCCTGGCCGGAGGCGCCGCGGCGGACAGGTCCGCGGAACAATGTAGTGGCCTTTCCGGGGGGGCACCTGCCGCCGGAGCCGGAGGAAGCTCCCTCTGAGGAGGAGCCTCAGCCGGAGTACGAGGAGGATGAGGACCCGGACCAGGAGGTTGCAGAGCAGCCCAATGACCGGGTGGTGGCCTTCCCGGAGGAGGAGAGCGTCTTATCCGCTTTTTTGAAAGATTTGACCCACAGAGCGGATCACTACGCCGACCACATGTTTCAGGCCTCAGAGGAGGCGGACCGGGAGGAGGTCCGCCGTCTAGAGCGGTTGATCCCCGGCACAGATGTGGAAGAGGATGACCGGGAGGAGAGGGCGGGCCGAATGCGCCGTCCGCGAAAACCGGAGCCCCTTCCGCCGGACACGCCGCCCCATGAACTGGCCAGGCAGTACGGAAAGGGCTTGAAGGGACTGCGCCTGCGGGCTGTGCTGGTGTTTCTGCTGGCTGTCGCCGCACTGGTGCAGCTCCTTGTGCCTGCGGCGGGCTTTGTGTGGCTGCCGCCTCTGGATCAGTATGGGGTGCAGGTGTGGATTGCCGCGGGACTTCTGGGAGCGGGGTGTCTGCTGTCTGCGGATGTCTTGGCGGGAGGAATTGTGCGAGCACTTCGAGGGCGGGCCGGCATGGACACTCTGACGGCCTTGGCGGTGATCTTTACTTTGGTGGACGCCGCCGCGCTGTCCGTTGCGCAGGACCGGGAGGGGCAGCTCCCCTATGCCTCTGTGGGGCTGTTCGGGCTGTTTTTCCTGCTGCACGGCACCTATCACAAGCGGTGCGGCCTGAGACTGAGCTGCCGGACCGCCGCCGCCGCAGCGGAGCCCTATCTTCTCACCTTAGATGAGGGCAAATGGAATGGACGGGACACCTACTGCAAATGGTCCGGCACGCCGGATGGCTTTGGAAGCCAGATCCAGATGGACGACGGAGCCCAAAGGACCTATCGGGTGGTCTGCCCTCTGCTGCTGCTGGCCTGTGTCCTGTTTTCCCTCCTCTCATCCTACGGCCTGGAGAAGCCGGACCACCTACTCTGGTGTCTGTCCGCCACGTTTACCGCTGCCGCCGCCTTCGGAGGGGCGCTGGTGTACGGCCGTCCCTTCCATAAGGTGGCCCGCCGCCTGTCCCAGAGCGGGGCGGCTTTGGCGGGCTGGCCGGGAATGGCCCAGTCCAAGCGGGGGGAGCGGGTTCTGCTCACAGATGAGGACCTGTTTCCGCCGGGATATGTGGAGCTCAATGGAATTAAGGTGTTTGGCGAGTGGCCGGTGGAGAAAGTGGTGGGCTGTACCGCCACCCTCATTCGAGACTCGGGCAGCGGACTGACCAAGCTGTTTCACGACTTGCTCCGCTCCCAGGGGGCCATTTTCCGCAAGGCGGAGCGGCTGTGCTGCTATGAGGGGGGTGGATTGTCCGCCGTCATCCGGGGGGAGCAGGTGCTGGTGGGCTCCGCCGCCTTTATGAATTTGATGGAGATCAAGCTGCCTCAGGGCCTCCACGTGAAAAATGCAGTGTTCTGCGCCATTGACGGAGAGCTGGCGGGGATCTTTGCACTGAACTACACCCTTCCAGATGTGGCGTTTCCAGCGCTGGATGCGCTGATGCGAGAAAAGGTGGGGCCGGTGCTGGCCACTCGGGATTTCAATTTGATTCCCGCCATGCTGCACCAGCGGTTCAAGCTGGCGGCGGATAAAATGGATTTTCCCCCCATTGAGCGGCGGCGGGAGCTGTCCGATCCGGAGCAGCACCACAACTCTGTTTTGACGGCGGTGCTGTGCCGGGAGGGCCTGCTGCCTTACGCCGAGTCGGTGGTGAGCGCCAAACGCCTGCGCTGGGCGGCCCGGTTTGGCGCGGCTCTGGTGTGTATTGGTTCGGCGGTGGGCGTTTTGCTGACCTATTACCTGACTTCTGTAGATGCCTACGGATCTCTGGCTCCGCTGAATCTGCTGGTGTTCCAGCTGTTTTGGCTGGCTCCGGTTTGGTTTTTGACCAGCTGGGTGCCCAGGTATTGAACCGTTGCAGTTTGAAAGGAGAATCCCACCATGATACGGTTGGCAGAGCTGTCCGATCTGGACGCCGTTGCGGAGATCTATGAGGAGATCTTGGCTGCTGAGGATGCCCGTCCAGAGTCCTATACCAACTGGCAGCGGGGGAAGTACCCCACCAGGGATACGGCGCGAGCCGCTCTGGAGGCGGGCACCCTGTGGATCGGCGAGGAGGACGGCGTGATCTACGGCTGCGTCAATCTGAATGGGGAGCAGCTTCCGGAGTATGCGCAAATTCCCTGGTCTATTTCCGTCGCGCCGGAGGAAGTGGGAGTTATCCACACTCTGGTGATCCGGCCCGACTGGTCGGGCAGGGGGAAGGCGAGAGAATTTGTGGCCTTCTGTGAGGAGGAGCTGCGCCGCCAGGGCAAGCGGACCGTCCGGCTGGACACCTATGCCGGCAATCTGCCCGCCAACGCCATGTATCCCCGCCTGGGTTACCGCTTCGCGGGCGCGGCGGAGTTTTTCTTTCAGGGATTTGTCCATGAGATTTTGAACTGCTATGAGAAGGCGCTGTAAGGAGAGCAGAGAGCTGGCAGGCCTGCGGAACGGTTGACCTGGAGGTCCTTATGTTTTATCAGATGCTCTGGCTGTTTTTTGTCTATGCTTTTCTGGGCTGGTGCACAGAGGTGTGCTACGCCGCTCTGCACACAGGGAGGTTTGTCAACCGAGGGTTTTTAAACGGACCGGTGTGTCCCATCTACGGAGTGGGTATGCTGGTGGTGCTTGGCGTTTTGGAGCCCCTGCGGGGCAGCACCGGGCTGCTATTTCTGGGGTCCGTAATTCTCACCTCTCTGCTGGAGGGATTGACCGGGCTGGTGCTGGAGAAGCTGTTTCACCAGCGGTGGTGGGACTACTCTGCGGAGCCTTTTAATATTGGCGGCTATATCTGCCTGCGGTTTTCCATCGCATGGGGACTGGCCTGCCTGTTTGTAATCCGGATCCTCCACCCCACTATTTTGTGGGCGGTTCGTGCGGTTCCCCACACCTTGGGCTGGGGGATTTTGGCCGTCTTTTCTGCTGCGATGCTGGCCGATCTGGCAGCCACAGTGCTGACAGTGGTGCGGATGAACCGTCAGCTGCGACAGTTGGATGAACTGGCTGGGCGGCTGCGTGAGGTGTCCAACGATTTGGGCGAGCGTCTGGCGGTGAGGGTTCTGGGTGCAGCGGAGGCGGGAGACAGCTTCCATGAAGATGTGCTGGACGACCTGGATGAGCTACGTAGGGCGGCGGAACAGCGCAGAAGAGAGCTGCGGCAGGACTTGGAGGAGGTAAAGGACGCCGTAGCTCAACGGTGTTTCCAGATGCAGATAGACCAGGCTCAGTGGCTGGAGCGCCGGGAGCGGGATCTGGACGAGCTTCGGACCCGAATCGAAGAGGTGCGAGGTCGCCGTATCTTTGGTCAGCGACGCCTGCTGGCCGCCTTTCCCAAAATGCGCTCTCTGGACCACAAAAGAGCATTGGAGCGGCTGCGCCGCCAGCTGGAGAAGCGATGAGGCCAAGGCGTGGTTTTGAAAATCACATTTGCATTTTTCTTCCCTGCGTGGTAGCATGATGATAATGACAAATAGGACCTCTCAACCTCCTGCTGTGCCGCTGCCCCCTGTTGGGGCGGGCGTGCAGGAGGGAGCCGCGAGCCTGGAGAGAGTGGCGGCTGGGAGAGCGGAGTGAGGAGATAGCTGAATGAAGGAATTGATGGATTTAAAGGAGCGCATGGAGCATGAGCGGCCCGCCCAGTGGCACGAGCTTCCAGACATTGCCCTCTATATGGACCAGATCATTGCCTACATGCCCCGGCAGCTGATCCATTTTGACGATAGGGAGGCGCTGACCTCCGCTATGGTAAACAACTATATCAAGGACGGTCTGGTGCCCCGAGCGTCGGGAAAGCGGTATGGCCCCATCCATTTGGGATATTTGACCGCTGTCTGTGCCCTGAAGCGGGTGCTCTCTGTGCGGGATATAGGGATCCTCCTGCGGGCGGGGGAGGAGCGCAGCCCCGAGCCGGAGGAGCTCTACGGATATTTCTGCAGGGCGCTGGACCGGGCGCTGACGGACACGGCCGCCGCCATCGACGGCGAGGCGGGACGGGACGATCTGGCAAAGATGGCTCTGGAGCTGGCTCTGCGCAGCTATGCCGATCAGCTGGCCTGCGCCCGGATTCTGGACATTCTCCAGCTCTCTGGAGAGGAGCACTCCAAAAAGGCAAAAAAATGATCCGAAGTTGAGAAGGAGGCTTTTGCATGTCTGATTTTGTACTGCTGACAGATTCAGCTGCTGATTTGAGCCAGGAGATGGCAGCGGAGGCCGACGTCATGGTCCTCCCGCTGAGCTTTACCATTCAGGGAAAGACATACCACGACTATCCGGACAACCGGGAGATGGACCCGGCGCTTTTTTACGATATGCTCCGGGCGGGAGAGGTGGCCACCACGGCGGCTGTGAATGTGGACCAGTATACCCAGGCTCTGGAGCCCCTGCTCCAGGCGGGGCGGGATGTGCTGGTGCTGGCCTTTTCCTCTGGACTGTCCGGAACGTACCAGGCCTCGCAGATTGCGGTGAGAGAGCTTGGGGAGCGGTATCCGGAGCGGAAGATCTTTACGGTGGATACCCTCTGCGCCTCTCTGGGCCAGGGGCTTTTGGTGTGGCTGGCCGCCCAGGAGCGGAAAAAGGGCAGAACCATTGAGGAGGTCCGGGACTGGACGGAGGAACACAAGCTGAACCTGTGCCACCAGTTCACTGTGGATGACCTGCACTTTTTAAAGCGGGGGGGCAGGATCTCCGCCACCACCGCTACCGTGGGCGCCATGCTGCAAATTAAACCGGTGCTCCATGTGGACAACCAGGGGCATCTGGTGAGTATCGGGAAGGCCCGGGGCCGCCGCGCGGCTTTAAAAGCTCTGGTGGATAAGATGGAAAAGACGGTGACGGAGGCGGGTAGAGGCATCGTATTTATCAGCCACGGGGATTGCCGAAAGGATGCCGCAATGGTGGGAGAGATGGTGAAGGAGCGCCTGGGCGTAAAGGATGTGCGCATCAACCATATCGGCCCAGTGATCGGGGCTCACGCCGGCCCGGGGACAGTGGCCCTGTTCTATCTGGGAACAGTGCGGTAGTCTGGGCGCTCCGATCTGTAGGAGCTGAAATGACTTTTTGGATCAGCAGGAGGATGTAGGATGGAGGACACAAAGTGGCTGGAAGTGGCCGTCAACACTGTTCCGGAGCGGCTGGATGAGGTCACCGCCAAACTCACCGCCGCGGGAATGGCAGCTCTGGTGATTGAGGATGAGGGGGAGTTCCAGCAATTTTTGGAGCAAAACCGCCAGTACTGGGACTATGTAGATCAGGAGCTGCTGGATCAGATGCAGGGAGTCTGCCGGGTCAAATTTTATGTCACAGACGATGAAAATGGCCGAGAGCAGCTGGCTCAATACACCCAGGGGCTGGGCTGTGAGTATACCACAGTTCCCCTGTCGGAGAATGACTGGGCCTATAGCTGGCAGAAGTACTATCAGCCTCTGCCCATTGGGGAACGGCTGTATATAGTGCCCCAGTGGGAGCGGGATAAGCCGGCGCCCCAGGGGCGGGTGCCTCTCTACTTAAATCCGGGGCTCACCTTTGGAACGGGGTCTCACGCCTCCACCCAGCTGTGTCTGGAGGGCGTGGAGGAACACACGAAGCCGGGGGACCGTGTGCTGGATTTGGGCTGCGGCAGCGGTATTCTGTCCATTGCGGCCTTGGTTTTGGGGGCGGAGTACGCTGCGGCGGTGGACATCGACCCCAAGGCGGTGGACGTGGCCTATGAGAACGGGGCGCTCAACGGGATTGGAAGAGACCGGTATCTCGTTCGGGCAGGGGATATTCTGACGGACCGGGCGCTGGCGGCAGAGCTGAGCCGGGAGCGGTATCCTCTGGTGCTGGCCAACATTGTAGCGGATGTGATCATTCCTCTCTCCGCCTGGGTCCCCCAGGTACTGACGGCTGAGGGAGTGTTTCTGTGTTCCGGCATCATTGCCTCCCGGGCGCAGGAGGTAGCCGACGCCCTGGCCCGGAATGGGCTGAAGGTGCTCCGCCAGCGGGAGAAAAACGGGTGGGCAGCTCTGGAGGCGGTGCTGGCCTGAAGAGAGTGCTGCCCCTTGTGGATCATTTGTTTAGCTTTGCTGTGTGCTACTCGATCAATGGGAATTTACATTATTCCACGATCTTCTCTATATAGTTGTAATCAATTCTTCCCTTTGTCACAGAATAGAAAAAGGGGTCCTTTCTAAGGGTATCATCTGAATTGATAATAAAATTATTCCAACCATCCGCTTCATTTCCGTCAGATAGATAAATAGTTACTTTGAAACTATACCCAGTATATCCGGCGGATAGCTTTGACCTTTTTATTTCAATATCATTCAAATTATCAATAATATGCTGAATTTGCTCTTTATCTTCAATGTGTGTCGTATTTCCACTATTACCATTAAAAACAACAATTTCCATGACTTTATTGGTGTCTAAATTCATCAAGTCAATTGGAGTATGAAACCACACGGTAATACCTACAAGCACAATTAGTACAACTGATAATAATATGGGTATTCTCTTTTTCACATCTGTTCATCTCCCTTAGCAAATTCCGATTTGTCGCTCTGTTTCTTAAGGAAAAGTATAGCACAGGCCTACAGAACAAATCCACATTATTTTAGCCCATCAGCAGCGTTGTTTTCTCTGGTATATTGCTGCGCCGCCTCCCGCCGTTCCTCACGGTATGAGGCGGTCAGAGGGCAAGAGAAGTGACCTTTCTCAAACCATCAAGAACTTCTTCGCCCTTTGCTTAATCACAAACCAAATTTGTTTGATATTACAAAAACAATCCTAATCATGTGTGCAAATCGACTAACAATATAAATCAGCCACAAGCACAAGGCAACTTGCCTTTACTTGTGGCTGTTTTCGGGTTAGAGGCTAATATTTTGGTGAAACCGCCGGAGTTTGGACCATCACTACTTATCTGAAAGGTACGACAAAATCATGGGATAGACAAATGGGCAGAATATGGTATAATAAATACTGATTTTTTGCCGCCGGGTTCCCGGGACAAGAAATTCCAACAATAAGAAAACAAGGACCTTTGGGACGGCGGAATTTCTGCTGTCCCGCATGTTCGGAGGGAAATCCTGTGTCTGAACGAAATTATTCTTCCTACTCGTCTCAGGACGAGCCTCGGCGCCAGAGCGGCTCCGGCTCCGGCCGCCGTCCGTCCAGAACGAGTCGGGGCCGGAAGTCCGGCGGCCGCAGCAGAGGGCGCACTGTTTTGTGGACGATTGGAACGCTCCTGCTGGTGGCGGTGACCACGGGGGCCATTATGTGCTGCTTTGCCGCCGTCTACATCCGCACCACCATTCTGCCCCAGGCTCACCTGGACCTTTCCAGCTTCACACTCAATGAAAACAGCGTGATGTATTATGAGGACGACAATGGCCAGTATCAGGAGCTAGGCCAGGTTTTAACCTCCATCAGCTCCCAGTGGGTGGAGTATGAGGAGATCCCGAAATATTTGAAGGACGCCGCCGTGGCCATTGAGGACCGGCGTTTTTACACCCATCACGGGGTGGACTGGTGGCGCACCGCCCAGGCGGTGGTGAGCATGTTCACCGGCGGCGATATCCAGGGCGGCTCGACGATCACGCAGCAGCTGATCAAGAACCTGACCCAGGAAAATGATGTGACGGTAAAGCGGAAGGTAAAAGAAATCTTCACTGCTCTGGATTTTGACCAGACCTACGGCAAGGATACCACGCTGTTGTGGTATCTGAACGTCATTCCGCTGGGCGCCGGCTGTGAAGGCGTGGGAGCAGCGGCGGAGCGGTACTTTGGAAAAGACGTGTCGGAGCTGTCTTTGGCGGAGTGCGCCAGCCTCATTGCCATCACCAACAACCCCTCCCGCTACGGCCCCTATTCCCTAGCGCGGGTGGCCAACAGCGAGGGGGAGATGTGGACTGCAGTGCAGTGGAACAAATACCGCCAGGAGATTATTTTAGACCAGATGCTGGAGCAGGGCTACATCTCTCAGGAGGAGCATGACCAGGCTGCAGCGGAGGAGCTTAAGTTTATCGGCGTGGACGCCGACGAATCCGCCGAGACCCAGGAGACTGACGAGGACATCTACTCCTGGTATGAGGAGGCTGTCATCACAGATGTGATGAACGACTTAAAGGAGAAATTCGGGTATACAGACCGGGCGGTGAGCCAGCTGCTGGCCAGCGGCGGACTTCGGATCTACACCTGTATCGACCCGGAGATTCAAGCCCAGGCGGAGGCTGTTTATGAGGACGAGTCCAATCTGAACCATACCTCTGCAAACGGGGAGCGGCTTCAGTCCGCCATCACCATTATCGACAATGAGACAGGGGATATTGTGGCCGTCGTGGGCCGTATTGGGGAAAAGACACTGAACCGGGGCTGGAATCTGGCGACAGACAGCAAGCGGCAGCCCGGCTCCTCCATCAAGCCCCTCACCGTCTATGCCCCCGCCATCGACATGGGGAAAGTCAGTCCCATCACAGTGATGCCCGACTACCCCTACCAAGTGCTGGGCGGCCGGGCGTGGCCCGTGAATGTGGACGGGCGCTACCGCGGCCAGACCACTGTGCTGGAGGCGGTGAAGCAGTCCTTCAACACCGTGGCCGTGCGGGTGCTGGCCGACCTAGTGACCCCAGCCAAGGGCTATGAGTACGGGACGCAGAACTTCCACCTGCCCCTGGTGAGTGAAATTGTGATCAATGGAGAAAATAAGAGCGATATTGACACCTCACCTCTAGCCCTGGGCGGCCTGACGGTGGGAGTGAGCACGCGGGATATGGCAGCAGCCTACGCCACCTTCCCCAATGACGGTGTCTACCGTGAGGCCCGCACCTATACTAAGGTGGAGGACATCAACGGAAATGTGCTTTTGGACAACACCCGAGAGGAAGAGCAGCAGGCCATCAAGAGCACCACTGCCTACTATATGAACTATATGCTCACCAATGTGGTGTCCGGGACCAACGGCGGCGGCTATGAGGCCAGAATTAGCGGCATGACGGTGGCCGGCAAAACCGGCACCACTGACTCCAAGGACAACCGCTGGTTTGTGGGCTATACGCCCTACTACACTGCGGCAGTGTGGGTGGGCTATGAGACGCCCGCCTATGTCCAGGCCTCCGGCAACCCGGCAGCACAGATGTGGAAAAAGGTGATGGAGCCAATTCACAGTGGCTTGGAGAATCGGAACTTCACCCAGCCGGACGGCCTGATTGCCGTGCAGTACTGCCTGGACTGCGGCGGCGAGGCCACAGAGGCCTGTCAGCATGATCCCCGCACCCAGGGCGGAGGGAACCGTGTGGCCACCGGGTATGTATTTCCGGAGGACCGGCCCGCAACAGTATGCACCTGCCACTCCCTGGAGGAAAATTCAAATTCCATGGTTCGGGTCTGTGTGGACGACCCCATTATGGACGCAAATGGGGAGTTTACCGGCTATTATCGGCTGGCCGGCCCTTATTGCCTACAGCAGAGCGTGGTCACCTACTGCTATCTGAACCTGGAGCGGCCGGATGTGGGTGGTGCCGTGGCGGAGGACAACAACTATTTTTACTCCTCCTATGTGGCGGCTACAGGGCTGGAGACCTGTAAGGTCCACGGTGTTCCCGCTGTAGATCCCAACGACCCCGGCACCCCTGTCGAACCTGGGACAGATCCCGGCGGCTCTGGTGTGCATCCGGGGACGGACGACCCGGGTGGGGGCTCTTCTGAAGATCCGAACCACTCGGGAGGGGATGATCCGGGAAGCGCAGATTCCTCCAGTCCAGGACAGTCCGGAAGCACTTCAGATGGCACGGACGGTGACGGCGGCGAGGGGGATGACGTGGAAATCAATCCGGCCACAGGCCGGCCCTATGGGTATTGATGATACCCCTGTTCTGATCAAATGGGGACCGATATAGAGGGGAGGGCTGTGCCCTCCCCTCTATACAACTGGCAGAGGAAATCTTCGAAAAATTCCAGAGTCTCAGGAACACCGGAGTGAAGGTCAAGTGGTGTTCTGGTGAAAATAAAAAACTTTTGTCGTAAACTACAAAAAAGAGACGGATTTTCTGGAGAAAATCTACGGAAGGAGCGGGGCTTTGCGTTGCATCTTTCCGGCAGCTGTGCTAAAATAGACCACAGTTCAGCTACAAATGGCCGCACTACATGGACATGCGGCCGGCGTGGAGGAGTGGACATGGGCCAGTCGGCGGGATATTTTATTGTAGAGGCATCCGCTATGCCGGAAATCTTCCGAAAGGTAGCGGAGGCAAAGCGATTGCTGGAAATCGGGGAGGAGAGTACGGTAAACGGGGCTGCCCGGGCAGTAGGCATCAGCCGCAGCGCCTTTTATAAATATAAGGACGCCGTTCAGCCCTTCCACAACATGAAGGCCGGACGCATCATCACGTTCTACGCCATGCTGAAGGACAATCCGGGGGTGTTGAGCAATATCCTCTCTATTTTTGCCTCTTCTGGCGCGAATATT
>CALXGD010000025.1 GCA_944387745.1 uncultured Oscillospiraceae bacterium | reverse complement strand
TTTTTTTTGTTCTTTTGTTGTTTCTCTTTGCGCTTGTTTTTGTTTTTTTTTTTTTTTGGTCTGTTTCTTTCTCGTCTTTTTTTTTTTTTAATGATACGGCGACCACCGAGATCTACACTCTTTCCCTACACGACGCTCTTCCGATCTCGGCGGGCTCATCGGGCTCCTGGGTTTCATATTCCTCCGGTTCTCCCTGGTCCTCCGGGGCATCTTCCTCGTCAAGCTCCTGAGAGGTCTCCGCGTCAGCGGGGGACTCAGAGGGCTCATTCTCAGCAGCTTTTTCGGGGACCTCATCGGCGGGTTCCTCGGAGGCCTCTGTCTCAGGCTGCTCGGGGGCTTCCTCCCCGGCGGGCTCGTCGGGCTCTTGGGCTTCATATTCCTCCGGTTCCCCCTGGTCCTCCGGGCCCTCTTCCCCGTCGAGCTCCTGAGAGGTCTCAGCGTCGGCGGGGGTCTCAGAGGGCTCATCCTCAGCAGCTTTTTCGGGGACATCCTCGGCGGGTTCCTCGTAGGTCTCCGTCTCAGGCTGCTCGGAAGCGTCCTCCCCGGCGGGCTCATCGGCCTCCTGGGCTTCATATTCCTCCGGTTCTCCCTGGTCCTCCGGGGTATCTTCCTCGTCGAGCGCCTGAGGGGCCTCCGCGTCGGCGGGGGTCTCAGAGGGCTCATCCTCAGCAGCTTTTTCAGGTGCCTCATCGGCGGGTTCCTCAGGAGTTTCAGCCGCATCTGGTGCTTCGGAAATCTCGTCGTTACCGTCGGCGTCATTGAAACCAATGCGATCCTCATCTGAGGGGGGAGAGTCGGCCGCCTCCTTCTGCTCAATGTCGTGAGGCGGAGTGTCCGTTCGGCTGGGCCCGTCGCCATTCTGGAATCCGGCCTCTTGATTTTCATCGTCCTCGGCATCGGCTTCTTCCTTTTCCCTGCCGCAGTCCTCCGCAGGGGACTCCGGGGCCTCCGCATAATCGGAGTCCTGGAACCCGCCGGACTCCCTGGCCTCTTCTTCGGCGGCTTCTTGAGTGGCTTCAGAGGCCTCTCCGCCGGTCTCCGCAGGCGACGCCTCGTGGACCTCTGCGTCCTCGTGGACTTCGGAACCGCCGTGATCAAGTTCCGACATGGCTGGATCCCCCTTCCTTTGCCCCTGTAGTCTCCTTCTTTTGGCGGCGGCGCTCCCTCCACTGTTGGCTGCCCTCTGTGGGACCGTCGTCAAAGCCCACGCCGCCGCAGATTAAATCCACCTCGAGCTGGGTATCAACGGCAGTTTCCTCTCCAGCTTCTCCAAGGGGTTCTGTTGAAAATTGTTCAAACCGTCTCATTGCCATCCTCCTCAGCAGTATGAATATTCCGGTTGGAGGAAGCCGATGAGCTGTTCCGGAATAGAGCTGTATCTGTAGCTAGACAGACGGATGTGCTTGCAGCGGCCGGCAGCCCGCTGAATGCTGTCGCTTAGACAGCCATTGATCTCCCGCTCCAGAGGGCTGCCTCGCACGACCCGGAACATGATGAACTCCTCCTCCATCTGGAAGCTGTTGTACAGAAAAGTCTCCAACTGAGCTCTGCAGTCCATCAGCGCGTTATTGACACGAAAATAGTTGTAGGGAGAGGAGGGGCACTCCGGATAATTTTTCCGGTCCCAGGTATGGTCTCTCCCGATTTCCTCATCACTCAAATTGAGATAGCCGTAATTTGGAGTGGACGCGGAGTCCGCGTACTGGAGATCCCAGGTGACGTCAACGTGGTGGTAATATCCGTTGATCCGCACTATATTCCACCGGTGCCGGCCGCTGTACAGCGTGCCGTTTCCAAGGCCCTGAACAGACCAGCACTCCAGGCCGATCCTGTCGCACAGAAACTTGAATGCACTGGCGATGCCCACGCACACGCACCGGTGCCGCAGAAGCGCACCGATAACAGTTTGAGTTTCCATATCGCTTAGGCTACGGGCAACGTCCCTGCCGAGTGTCTCAAAGGCATATTCCACAGTGCTTTTCAGATAGTCGTGAAATGCGCGGACCTTGTCATAATCGGACTGGTGATCATTGATCAAGGAGGCGATGATTTCGTCCGCAGTGGCATCCAGCTGCTTTTTTAGCTTGGCTGTCTCCTCCGGGGAGTAGAGATAGGTGGGAAAAACAGACGTTTTCATCAGAAATGATGTAGCACGGAGCTCAGGGCCCACGTAAAAGATCTCCGGGTGATCGTTCAAAACGTGGTCGGTCAGGTCGTTGGCTTGCACAGGGCCGCTGATGGGAAAGCTCCTTGCCCGATTGCGAAAGCACTGGAGGGCAGCGTTATAGCTGCTCTGGCTGGCTCCAAGATTCCGGTAATAGACGCTCTGCATGTGCTTTACCTCCAGTGTTCAGGCTTACCAAAGTCCTTTTCCTTTCCGGACCGTAACGCGAAGCGTGCGGCTGACAGAGCCGCTCTGATTCTGCACATAAATCTTACATTCTCCTGGACTTTTACCCAAAATGTAGCCACCGCGGTACTCTGCGATATTTTTATCGGAGCTGGCGACACGAAGCGTGTCGGCCCCGAAGGCGTTAGGTGGGCGCACCTCATACCGCCACTCCCGCTGCTCCCCGGCGTTGAGCTCTAGGAAGCTGCCGGGAAAGAGGATCTCCTCCAGTTCAGGCTGAACCTCCAGAGAGACGCAGCAGGACGATTCCTGGGTATACGCCGTAATGGAGCACTGTCCGCAGGCCTTTGCGGTGATGACCCCTGTGGAGGGATCAACTTCAGCGATGGCAGAATCACTGCTTTCCCAGGAAATTTCCTCCACATTTTCCGCATCGTCTGGAGAGACGGAGACTTGGAGCTGCGCGCTGTCGTTTATCGGCATACAGAGGGCGTGGGGAAACAGCGTGATTGTGTCAATCAACGTGCGCTGACGTACCTTTACGAGCCCGGAGGCTGCGGGATAGGGGTCCTCCCCCAGATATACGGAGATTTCCGCCGCGCCCGGGGCGCGGGGATAGAGGCCCCCATCCCTGGCCTCAATCACGCAGGGCTGATCAGAGACGACATGCAGCTCGGCAGCACAGTCGGCGGGGAGGATCTGAGGGCAGAGCTGCACAGGCCTTCCCATATCTAGGATTTGGGGAATCTCAACTCTGCATATAGGCGCTCCTTGGCATATCAGGGCCAGCTCCTCCTGCTCTGAGTCAAGGAGAAGGTCCATAGCGTCCTCGGGAAAGCAGTAGCTCAGGCGTGAGAGGAGTGGAGAGAGGGCCTCCTCCTCCAAAAGATGCAGGATCAGGTCCCCGAGATCATCCGGATCGACAGTAAAGAGCAGAACGTTCTCCTGTCTGCCCAGAAACCGGGTTTTTGTCCCCATGACCAAGGCATAGACTGGGACGTCTGTATCCAGTCTGACGGGGTCCTCCTCGCTGGCGCACAGGGCGGCCACAAAGGGGGCCTCCGGAGAAATTTCCGAAGGGCGGCAGGCCTGCAGCTGAATCGCGGCAAAGGGGCAGTCGTTCCAGAAGAGGCTGTCCTCTGTGTGCCTCCCAAAAATCCCCTGTTCCTCCAGAAGCGCAAAGACGGCGCTTGTCATCTCTCCGTCGCCGCTGGCGTTTACAACGGGGATACGGATGGGAACGGAGCTCTCATCACACCCCAGCAGCTCCAGCTTGGCAAGGCGCTCATATATATCCGCCTTCAGGGGCAGAGGCTGGCCAGAGAAGCCGAGACAGTGGGAATCTCTGCAAGCCAGCTCCCCCAGCCACGCACAGGCGAATTCATTGGAGATACAGAGCAGCTCATAGTCCGAATTGACTTCGCGGTAGAGCTCCGGAAGCAGACGGCCGCACCACTTTTCAAGCCGCTGGTGCTGATAGCTCATCAGAGAGCTGTAGGGGGAGAGCTTCTTCCCGTTGATGGAAATTTTCAGTTCCGGCAGAAAGGGATTATAAAATACCACAACCTGATTCATACATTCTCCTGCGGCTTTCCGTAAAGCCCTTCATAGATCAGCTGATATTTATTGTAGCGGATTTCATCCACGCGCTTGTTGAGCAGCAGATACCGCAGCGCCCGGTGCTTGATGCGCTCATCAGTCAGCAGGACGTAGCTGTCCAAATGGTCGTAAACCTGGCGATACCAGGTTTGAATGGCCTGCAGGTCCTTTTGATCGATGCAGTGATAGGTGATCTTTGCCTCTCCTTTATAATCCTTCCGGAACTGGATGGGCAGCGCGTCAAAGAGGCCGTTGCAGTGGATAAACTCCGCCAGCTTTGCGGCAAAGCTGCCGTTTTTGGGGACGATCCGCTCAAAGCAGGAGCACCAGTCCACCATTTCTTGTATGAGGTCCTGCTTCTTTGCGGAGTTGAGCTGGGAGCTGCGGACAACTTCCAGCAGATCATCCAGCTGAAAGCCCTCCTCCAAAGCGAGCTTTGTTTCATACTGGAAAATCAGTTCAACGGTCAGCTGTCCCTTTACAGCAGACAGTGCATAGTCATCTGTGATCAGATCGTCCTGGCGGTATTGCTCCTCACTCTTATCAATCTGAGTCAAAACCGCTTCCACCCAGTTATTCTGGTATACAACTGCAACTCCTGTTGAGAGACGGGCGATCTCCCGGATCTGGCTGTCATTCAGGCCCATGGACAGACCGGCAATTTTGCTGTCCTCATAATCGGGCAGACGCATAATAATTTTTGTGTTGGTATTTTTGACGGCGGATACGTCGACAGCAGTGGGGGACTGGTCAACGATGATAAAGCCCTCTCCGTATGTACGCATCTCGGCAATGGCGGAGCTGATCATCTCCACCGACTTGGCCTGGAGGCTGCCCCCCTCTCCGCCGCCGGAGGGGCTGCGCTTGAGAATGTTGTGTGCCTCCTCCAGCACCGTGATGTGGCGCAGGGGCTGATTTTCCTCCCCGGAGCACATCCGATATTCGTTCAGCTTCAGAATCAAGACGCCCATCAGAAGGCTCTTGGTCTCCAGAGAGGCGACCCGGCTTAGATCCACAATCGTATTTTGATCAAACAGATCCTCATCCTCGATGTCGTTGGCGCTGCAGAGGACCTGTCCGGAAATTCCGTTGGTAAGGGACTTCACTCTTGTCACCAAGGCGCCGGTGTAGTCGCCCTTGGAGTCGGAGGAGTAGGAGGATGAGTTGATGATCTCAGGAAGAGCCTCTAGAACGTCGGAAAAGGTGGGAAATTGACTGCGGCCATTGGGTATGTGGATGGAATTTTCCAGATCCCAGCCGCATTTGATATAGGCCCGCTCGAAGGCATCCTTGAGGATGGCAGGCATGGCGGCGTAGAGGGGCCAGCAGGCGTTGAAGATCTCAATAAGCCGGTCCAGGTGCTCTAAAACATGAATCCCGCGGTGGAACCGGAAGGGATTGATGCGCAGCATGGAGTAAAAACGGGGGTTTGTACAGTAGACGCGGATGCCCGGCAGTTTTCCATAATAGCGCTTATACTCTCCCTTGGCGGGCTCCACCACTAGGAAGGGGATCTGATGCCTGATCATTTCATCCAGGATCCGGTATGTGGTGTTGGACTTTCCGGAGCCGGTGGAGCCGGTGATAAAGCAGTGGGAGCGGAAGCTCTCAAGATCCAGCTGTACCCGGGCCGGTTCCCGCTCTCCCATGTGGTATATCTGGCCCAGCTCTATTTTTCTTCC
This sequence comes from uncultured Oscillospiraceae bacterium, assembly GCA_944387745.1. The sequence continues at coordinate 21,331 of CALXGD010000025.1, read as the reverse complement.
TCGGGGGGTGCCGCTGGAGAGGCGTACATTTCGCCCAAACTCTGCCATATTGATGACTGTCACTCCGGGGACGGAGCGACGGGGCAGCCCCATAATGTAGGGCATCTCATTGCCGCTGATCAGACTACAGGGATTGACGGTCTGACTTTCAATTTCAAAAATTTGGGCGTCTCCCGGAATTAGGAACCGGGGGTGAAGGCAGTACCGCAGGTATTCCAAGACGGCGGGCGTGTGTTCTGTGTTGTCCTGGGTCCAGACATTGACGTAGGAATTTTCCACACCAGAGTCAAAGCCGGCCATCAGAGCTTTATAGGTGCTTGCGGCCACCACAGCAGTCTGGATGTTTTCCGACACAAAATAGCAGGCGGCGTCCCACAGGCCAAAGGCCTCGCAGCTTTTGATGCGGGCGAGATGCTGATCGATTTTCTCAAGGATGTATTTGACCGACTTGTTCTCACTGGTGATGGTGATTGTACGGCTGTCGCCTGTGGTGTCGGTGTCGCTCTTTGTTGTGGTTTCCCCTGTGGTCTCCGAGGTGCCGCGGGTCACCGCGCTGGCCCAGGAGCTGCCGGAGCTGTATCCGGTGGAGGTGCTGCTGTTGAAGCCGATCCCGAAAAAGCCGAAGGAGTGTCCGTGGCTCCGGGAGGTGGAGCGGCTGCGGAATTGGCTGGTAGTATCTGTGAGACTGTCGTTCAGAGTCTTAGAAAAATTTTCGCTCATACCGATGGAGACGGCCTTGCTGTAATTCTCTCCGTAGGAGAGCTGCGTGGAGGCGAAGGGCGAGAGCCCAGAAAAGATCTTTTGCAGCCCCCGCTTGCGCTGTTCCAAAATTTCTTTGTTCAGCGGTTCCGCAAGAAAGACCGCCGTGTACTCAGAGCCCTTCATGGTATCAATGAACTTTTCAATTCCCTGTACAAAGCGCGCCTTATCCGCGTCCCGGGGGGAGGGCACAATGGAGACCGAGGCGACGTTTTGTCGGTTGCCAAAGCGCCCACTCTGATTGACGGCGCCCAAAATTTTCTGCAACTGCTCCTGGGGCACCGCCCGGATCTGGCTGCCGGCGAAATTGCCTTTGAAGCTCTTTTCCAGGATTGCCTCCGCTGTGGATGCGTTGTCAACAGAGCGGATGCCCAGATAAAATCCCAGCTCCCTGCGGGTGCTTTGGATAATGAGCAAACCGGTGGCCTGAATGTTGAAGAAGGCGCTGTAGACGCTGATCAGCTTGTCATTGGCGTTTTCGTCTACGTCGTACACAATGCGTTCGATTTGATACAGGCGGAGGTATTCGTCCGATTTCTCGGCGGGGTCAAGTTCCGCCAGGGGATAGCGGTCCAGGTTGATCAGATAGTTCTTATTGACGAAGGCGTCCGCATACAGCATTCCCTTTTCTAATACTGCGTCAGCTTGCCCGTCATCCAGCATCAACTCAAATTTTTCGTTATCCATGGCGATCCCCCCAAAATGTACAAGGAGCGGACACCTCGCCCGCTCTCTAAAAATTAGGATAGAGACGGAATGACCAAACGATCAATTCCAGTTCCTGCCTCAGGCTTGGAGTTTTATCCCTCTGTCCTGCCGAAGCAAAACATGGAATATACTACATTTATATAATACTTAGTATGATATTGTAAAAGTGAAACGAACTGCGCAAGTAGAAAGCGTCGTCTATGCTTTAAGGTGTGCCTGCCGTGTGCCAAAACGCCTCAGCTGACGCTATTTTACAAAATGTGACAAGAAATATCAACACAGAAGCGGCAAACTGGACGTAAATTTCTGGTGCTATCCCAAGGGCCGAAGGCCCATTCGCCTGGGGCTGTGCCCGTGGGTTTCCGCCTATAGAAGGGCGGAAACCCACAGGCACAGGGACTTACTCCTGTTTGAGGATCTCCTCCCATTTTTTCCGCATCTCCGCAGCGTAGGGCGCGGTGGCCAATCCGCCGAGGCAGCCCCCTTTTGTGCCCTCTGGCATACGTCTTTGGATATCCAGAAAACCGACCACCACATCATCGGCGGGCATGGCGCTTCTCACGCCGGCCAGAGAAAGCTCAGCCCCCATCAGGGCGACTGAGGCCCCCATCGCATTGCGCTTAATACAGGGGACCTCCACCGGACTCACCGGCTGGTCACAGGTCAGGCCGAAGCAGTTGGCCAGGGCGATGACCGAGGCGTTTACCACCTGCTCCGGACTCCCGCCGGCCAGCCAGGCGGAGGCACCCGCAGCCATGGCCGCGCCCACGCCGATCTCCACCTGGCACCCGGCCACAGAGCCGGCAAAGCTGCCGTCCTTGCCGATGAGAATTCCCAGCAGCGCGGACACCAAAAACGCCTCCGCAAGGGTTTTGCGGTCGGCTCCGCAGCGGTGGGCCACAGCAAAAAGAGTGCCGGGCAAGGTGCCTGCCGCGCCGGAGGTGGGCGCAGCCACCACCCGGCCGGAGGAGGCGCTGCGCTCTGCCAGCGCTAAGGAGTTTGCCAGCGCTTCATTAAATACTTCACCGGTGAGCGATTGACCGCTCTTTCCCCACTGAGAGACCATTTTGCCGTCGCTGCCGCTGCAGAAGCCCCCGATCAGCGGATTGTCTCCCGCTAAGCCCCGTTGAATGGACTCATTTAAAATATCCACGATCTGTAGGCCGTGTTCCAAAATGGCCTCTCTGCTCTGGCCGCTGTGATTTTCCTCGTACTGATAGACCAGGTCGATCAGAGGCCGCGTTTCAGCGGTAGAGAGCAAGTCTGCAAAGCTGTTGAACAGGGGAACGCTGCCCGCCCGCTCTGCAAAGGCGTGCAAAGGCTGAATGTTGCGGAACAAGAGGCGGCCCGACGGCTCCAAAAGCTGCGTCAGCGTTTCCTCCTGCTCCTGAGTCAGGGCCTCAGCCAGCTGGATACACAGCTGGTCCTTTCCCTCCCAGGAGCCGCGAGATAGCCGCAGGGGCGGATTTCCTATTTCCTGAAGGAAGTGGACGGTATTCTGCCCCTGGGCCAGACGGTCGGCCATCCAATAATAGAGGAAGCAGTTCCCGTCAAAATGGAGGGACATCCCGTTAATTCTGTCGATGACTACGCACCCGCCGCCGGGGGAGATCCCATTGATGACCCAGGAGACGCCGTCAAATTCTCCCATGACCCGCATGGTGTTCCGATCTGCGTCCGTCTCCTCCACTGACACATAGGACAGCTGGATTCCCCGCTCCTTAGCAGTCTGGAGGGCCGCGGTGGAGGCGGGATCATACTCCCGCAGTCCCAGGCAGCCCGCGGTGAGGGCCACATGGGTCCGGTGCCCGGTGAAGAGGCGCATAAAAATGGGGTGAAACCCGTAGGTGATGTGGGCTGGCGTGCCGCCCATCAGCCGCCAGGCCAGATAGCCGATCCGGTTGGCTCCGCCGGTGTGGTTGCTGGACGGACCGTGCATGATGGGACCCACCACGTCAAATAATCCCAGGCTCATAGTACAAGATTCCTCCTTACGGTAGTTTTTATAGGCGGAGGCCCCCTCCCGTCTGGCGGGGAGGGGGGCGGAAGAGAGGCCTCCAGAGGAGTCCCACGATGGATTCCTCAAAAATGATGAATCTGTACTCTAATTATATATGGTGGGAATTTGGCAGTCAACACGGTCCTGCACGCTGGGGCGGATAAAAGCGGGGAAGCTGTGCCGACCTGGGGAGGTGGGGTGCGGTTCTGTCCGTCTGAGGGCTCGCCTGGATCAATCAGAATTTTCCAACTGCTCCGCCAGCCGCGTCAGGACCACGGCCGCCTGGCTGCGGGTCATCAGGCCGTCGCCCCCAAAGGTGCCGCTGGTGTCCACACCGGAGATGATGCCAGCTGACACAGCGCCCCGCACAGCGTCCCGGTAGCGGAGGGGAATGCTGTCCCAATCAGCGATGCCGGCTGCGGAGGCGGTCTGGCCATCCTCCGCCCCCTTATCCCGGAGGATGTTATACAGAATCTGTGCCATCTCATAGCGGTCCACGGGCAGGTCCATGACCTGGTCGTAATCCGTCTGGTCCCCGCTGGTGCCGTCGTATAGACGGAGGGTATCTGCTACCTGGCAGAAGGGCCGATACCACACGTCAACAGGACCGGAGTAGGTCTCATATTCCTCGCTGTAGAAGGCGCGGACCAGCATGGTGGACAGCTGGGCGTAGGTCACCTGGTCGTCTGCGCCGAAGGATCCGTCGTCATAGCCGGCAATCCAGCCCTTCTGCGCAGCCTGCTCTACGAAATCGTAGGCCCAGTGTCCGGAAGGGACGTCGGAGAAGGTGACGCGCTGAGGGGCGTCCGGCTGTACAGGCGTCTCTGCCTCCACACCGCTTTCAAAATGGATCTGGACGCTGGGAGACCACACGCCGGTGAGGACAATGGCGTTCCACTGTGCCTCTGTTCCGCCGAAGTAGACGTCATGCAGTTCATTGCAATAGAAGAACGCGCCGTTTTCGATTCTTGTCACACTGGCCGGAATGGTGGCGCTGGACAGGCTGGCGCAGCTGAGAAAGACGTCCTCCTTCAGCTGAGTCACCCCGCTGGGGATGACAACGTCGGTCAGGCCGGAGCAGTATTTGAAGGCAGCGCTCCCAATATAGCTGACACTCTTGGGAATCACCACGCTCTTCATCTGGTAACAGTTATAAAACGCGCCGGAGTCAATGGCGGTCACTCCCTCTGGAATGGTCACGCTGATGACCGGCTCCTGCATGTGGAAGGCGCCGCTCCCAATGAAGGTCACACCTTGAGGGATCACCACGTCGCCCCCTTCTCCGGCGTACTGAATCAGGACTCTGGCGTCATCCGGTACGTCGGCCTCCACCCGGAAGCCGTCCCCCTCGTGGGCCTGGATATAGGCCAGATACTGTTCCTTGCTGCCGATTACAAAGCCGTTGGCGTCAGGCTCAGGCAGGAACGAGTCTGTGGGGTCTACCGCCGTAAAATAGGGCAGGCGCTCTGTGAAGGAGGGCTCGTTGGGATCGGTGCTCATCTCCATGAAGTGCGCCACATAGCTCTTGCCGGGCGTCAGGGTCAGCCAAACGCCGTTGTTGGGGACGTCGACAAGTACATCTAAGGGCTCCCCGTGCTCGTCGCACAGCCCATACTCGGCCCCTCTGCGGACAAAATCGTCCCAGTAGGTGCTCACTCCGCCCTTGGGTGGGATATACACCACCGTGCCGGCGGGAAACTCCCGCTTAGACCAATCGGTGATGGGCATCAGAGGCTGGTTGGAGAACAACATTCCCTCCCACTCATAGGCCACTTCAAACCCGGCAGGCTCCGTCCCGGAGGTGGAGGGATCCGCCTGGAAGATGGGCTGGTACAGGATCTCCTTTGCAGTAGGCGTGTGCACAACGGAGAAGGTCGCCAGATACTGCACCCCGGGCTCCAGGGTCAGATATCCCCCGTCAGCGGGGACCGCGAGCTTGCTCCACTGTCCGTCACCGGTTTTGACGGCAATTTCCTTCAGAGTCGTGAAGCCATCCAGGCCGATGATGTCCTCGTTCTCATAGGGAAAGTCAAACCAGGCGTAATCGCCGTTGTGGAGCAGGCCCCAGGCTTCGGTGGTCTCCAGGGCGGGCACATACATAACGGTGCCCGCCGGGAATACATACTGCATCTCGTCGTCGGAGACACGCTTGGGGTATCTGGAGAACTCTACGCTCCAGTTTTCATAGACGGTCTCGCTCCCGCCGGGCCGTCCAGCGGTCAGAGCCTTGACAGTCTGAACGGGCTGTTCCGGCTGCTCTGCGGCGCCCTCGCCGCTGTGGCGGGTCACTCCGGAGCTGTCTAGGGTGTAGAACACTGGGGTGGAGTTGTCGGTGACATACCACACGACTCCGCCGTCATAGGGGATGGGCTGGCAGTCGGACAGGGAGGCCTGAGCGGTCTGGACCTCTCCGGGCACCCCGTCGGGGCCATAGGCCAGATAGTACAGCGTATCGCTGACGTTGTAGCCATCCTTGCCGTTCCACAGCAGATAGCCGCCGCCCAGACCGGCAGACGCCAGGACCGGGGTGGTGCTGCCGCCGCTGCGGGTGATCTGGTAGTCCTTCCCCCGGCCGGTGGCGATGTCCATGGCCTGGAGGTACACGTTCCGGTCCCCGCTTCCCCCCACGCCGTCGTAGTTATAGGCCATCATGTAGCAGTCTGACGTCTCAGCCAGGCCGCCCACAGACGCACCGGTGGTGTTGTTTCCCGATGCTCCGGCGAAGGAGCGCTGTTCCCCCACGCTGCACCACTGGCCGTAGGTCCGGCCGGAGAATTTTCCGGTGCCCGCATTGGAGTAGTAGCGCATGAAGGTCATGGCCCGGGGACTGGCATCCCCGTGGTCCAGGGTGACGATGCGGCCCTCCTGGTCAATCAGAATGAACTGATTGAAGGAGTGGCTTACATAGCCATAGTCCGTGTTCCAGATATCATAGTAGGCATCGGTGACGGACATGTCGCTTTGCTGCACAGCCAGCATCAGGTTTGCCTGGTGGTTGAGGCCGTCGCTGTAGGTGTACATCGTGTGGCAGGTGCGGATGTAGAGGTAGCCCTGGTACTCATCCATCCGCAGGGAGCCGGCGTCAAAGGGAGTGAGAGTATTGGCTCCCATCAAGCTGGCTTGGCCCAGGCGCTGCCAGTCCTTAGAGTACTTCACCACGCGGATGACCTCCACGCTGTCGCGCTCACTGGGATTTTGCTGTCCAAAGACGAAGAAGTTGTAGTCCTCTCCGGCGAAAAAGCCGCCCCAAATGGACAGCTCCATGGGGATGGTCCGGCCGGACTGGAATTGGAAGTCGGAGGAGTAATCCTCCGCGACGATCTGACCGTTGATATACTCCACTCGGGTCAGACCACCCTCCTCATTTTCATAGAGGTAGGACTCCACAGGCTTGGACCAGGTGGTGTAGTCCTGGCTGTTGAGGTTGTCGGACACAGCGGGGGCTTCTCCCGCTGCGGAGACAGGCACCACGGCCAGCGACAGGGCGGTGGTCAAAGTCAGGAACAGGGACAAAATTCGTTTTTTCATTTCAGCACATCCTTTCAAAATATCTTGGTTTGGGTTTCTGTTCCTTTGTGAGAGGCTCTCCTGGATTGCTTCCATCTGCGGAAGGGAACTCGGCCTTTCTGATGATAAGGAAACAGCTCTCTATGGTTTGGTTTTATCTTTTTCAAAAAAATTTAAAGCTCCCCCAATTTTATTTTGTGTTCCCGGGCTCAGAATTTTTTGCTATTCTCACCCCCCTTGCCGGAAACGAAAACACGCAGAGAATTTGGAAGATCAATTTCATGGACGGCTCCCCGTGAAGATTGGAGACACCCGAAAAATTAGACTGCTGGCCACGGAGCAGGCCGGTCGGGAGGCAGCGGCATGGGCCGTAAGCATAACGCGGCGGGGAAAGGAATTGACAAGAGAGGGCGGAAACAGTACAGTATAAGCGGACAGTGCAACGAAATCTGACTTCTGTCAAGAAACACATCCCCGCGCCCTGAAAAGAGCGTTGAGCGCCCACAAAAGGGGGCGGAGTAAACAAGGATTGCGGACAGGAAAATAAAAAGCTTTGCAAGAGTAGAAATTCTCATGTGCCTCCGTCCCGCGGAAACGGGGACAGCAAGGGGAAATTTTACTTTGGGAGCATAAAACAAAATCGACAGTTGAAAAAAGATTGAGGGAAGAAAAATGGAGAAAACGGAAGTTGTCGGTCTGATTCCGCAGTGTCTGGCAGGGGACAGGTCGGCCCAGGAGTCTCTGGTGCTGGCGGTCCAAAACCGTGTGTACTATCACTGCAGAAAGATGCTGAAAAATGAGAATGACGCACTGGATGCCACCCAAGAGGTCCTGATTTCCATGCTGACCAAGCTGGACACCCTGAAGGAGCCGGCGGCCTTCTGGGGCTGGCTGAGCGCAATGACAGCCAATTACTGCCGCAACAGCCTCCGGCGCAGCTCCAGAGAGGTACAGATCCCGGAGGACGAGGAGGGCGGCAGTATGCTGGACACCTTTGAGTCTATGGACGAACAGGCGGTCCCGGATAAGGCCCTGGACAGCCAGGAGAGCCGCCGCATGATCGTGGCCCTCATTGATGACCTGCCAGAGGCCCAGCGGCTGTGTGTTCTGATGTACTACTACGACGAGATGAGCGTCAGGGACATCGCCGCTGCCCTGGAGACCTCAGAGGGCACGATCAAAAGCCGCCTCAACTACGCCCGAAAGTCCATAAAAGAGGGGGTGGACCGCTACGCCGCTCAGGGCGTCAAGCTCTATGGGCTGGCTCCGCTGCCCTTCCTGGCCTATATTCTCAAGCAGGACGCCCTGCTGGGCGGCTTGACTGCGGCCCAGAGCAGCGCCTGCATCCAGGCTGCGCTGGCGGGAGGTGCCGGGACCGCTGCTGGTGCAGCCGCGGGGGCTGGGAGCGGCACTGCTGCGGGAGCGGGAGCCGCTGCAGCGGCGGGGGGCTCCGCCTCCGCCCACACCGCAGGACACACTTTGACCGCTGCGATTTTGGCCCATAAAGGGACCGCCGCTGTCTTGGCCGGCGTGGTGCTGACCGGATCTGTGGGCACTGCGGCTCTGCTCTCCCGGCCGGAACAGCCTCCCGCTGAGGAGCCAGCTCCGGTGGTGGAGGTGATCGACTCCCTTCCGGAACATGTGGAGGAGCAGGAGCCTGCCCCGCCGCCGGAGGAGCCTGAGGTGGTGCCAATTCCAGACCCGGAGCCTGTCCTGGAGCCGGAACCGAGCCCAGAGCCAGAACCGGAACCTGAGCCAGAACCTGAACCTGAGCCAGAGCCGGAGCCGGAGCCTGAACCAGTGCTTGAGCCCGAGCCGGCAGCAGAGCCGGGACGGCCGGAGGGGATCACTTTGGATATGCGGGCCATTACGACAGTTCCAGGCTATCGCGGGGTGCCGCATAGCGTATATGATCTCTCCACCGGACAAGTGGTTCCTGCGGACGAGATTGTCTGGAGTACCGATTCCCCGGATTTGATCGCCTTGAACTCTGACGGCACCTATAGAGCACGGGGGTCTGGGACTGCCTATCTCACCGCCTCCTGGAACGGCTATACGTCCAGCTGCCGGATTGACCTGGTGGATTCCGAGGATACCGTCTATCTTGGCCTGGTGAGCACAATCACACATCCAGGTGAGGAGACGCCAGTTGTCCTGAATCAAAACACCCGCAGCGAGCTGGGTGAGGGGGCTATAGTGACATGGACGGTGGACAATCCCTCTGTGGTTCAGCTGGAAATCAGCGCGGACGGATTTGGAGTCACCGCCCGCTCTCTCAATGTGGGAGCTGCAGTGATCACCTGTACAGCTGTGCTGCCGGACGGCACTTCCCTCTATAACTATACCAATATCATCGTCATTTAAGGTCCCGTGCAGCGCTCCCCGCCTTGGCGGGGGGCGCTTTTCACGTTTGTGAGCAGAAGCTGAAGCTGGGCATCGCTCAGCGGGTGTAGGGCAGCGTCCTCCTCCAGTGCGGCGCAGATCAGCGCGCGCCATGTCCCGGCTGGTTCACATGGGCGGGCCATAGTCGAAACGCCGGGGGAAGGGGCACTTCTGAATACAATTGCCGGAGGGGAAGAGGCTGGGAGACGGCGCGAAACCCAGCGGCGCAGCTCCGGACGGCATGTCCTTCTTCATTGTGGATCCTCCTTTCAAGGTGTTCTCTTATCTGTTTGGTCTACTTGTACGGTGTTTGGCGGCCAGCCAATATTTTCGCTGACATTCCTATCCCTTGGGGCGGAAGCAGCCAAGAAACTGATTCTGCTGCGCCCAGATAAACGCCCGCTGCTGAGAATATAGAAACAGGAGGCCAGCTTTCGGTTTTATAAAGGGCAGGTTAAATTTTTTCGCGGGGACAAATCGCTTGTGTGGACTAGGGAGACGGTGCGGGACCCTCCGGTCCAGAGGCCAAGGGGAAAGTGAAAGAGGCCTGCGGGCCGCTTGCTCCGGCGGCGCCTTCTGTACCGTTTTCTCTTGGGCGCAGAGGCAGGGCAGAGCGGCTCAGCCCTGAAATTTTAGGAGCGGGACCTTGTGAAGGAAAAATTTCTCTGTTATACTGATAACAAAAATAGACAGGGTGGCGGGACCATGACAGATAAACCGGAGCGCCCTCAGCTCCCCTGGGGGAACAGTCCCGGCTTTAGGTAACTGCGTACCTGCCCCCTTCCGGCGCGGGGCGCTTTGTGCCCTCCCGTATACCGACAGTGTGGAGGCCCTGGACCGGAGGACCTGCGGCGGAGCGCTTCCAGCGCGGTGGGGGAGCTCCCGGACTGTCACTGTGACCCGGAGGGGGAGCAGGCATGGGACCTTAGATGAAAGCGCTGAAGGCCTTCGCCGCCGCCCCACAAAACGGGGCGGCGGTTGCTGTATCCCGGGCAGCGCCGCCCTTCACGGCCTTGGGTGTGCCAGTCCACACGTCGGACTCAAGGATGTTCCCCGTCCGGCGGGCCCTGTGTCTGAGCGCCGTTCCCCTGGGGAGAAGGCTGACTGCGCTGCCTCTGCTGTCCGGTCGAGCCGGGGACACAGCCGGGGAATAAAAGGACGTTCGGAGTGGGCAGACTGTTGTTGCTCCGCTGCCCGCTCCCCAAAGCAGATAGAAGCGGGACAGCTGAAGGACCGTGACAGGAGTGCTGCGGAAAGTCCGCTCACTGGAGGGCTGTGGGGAGAGCGCGAGAAAAAACGCAGTTGTTTCAAGAGATATACGGATGCAGGACGGACGGCCGCCCCATCCCAAGAAAGGACAGGTGTTTCCATGGCAGCGAAGTCCCTTTATACGGTAGTGGTGGCAGATGATGAAGATGAGCTTCGGGAAGCAGTCTGTATGATGACGCCCTGGCAGGACTTTGGGTTCTGTCTGGTGGGCAGCGCCAGTAACGGCCTGGACGCCCTTCAGCTGGTGGAGAAGCATGAGCCGGACCTGCTGCTCACCGATATTCGAATGCCCTTCATTTCTGGAATCGATCTGGCCAGACAGGTACGGGAGGTTCGCCCCACCACCAACATCGCCTTTTTAAGCGGTTATGACGATTTTGAGTACGCCCAGCAGGCCATCCAATACAACATCATCAGCTATATGCTCAAGCCCTTGACCATGGAGGGACTGGCGGCGGAGCTGCGGAGCATCCGCCAGAAAATCGACGCCCAGTTTGCCCAATTTCGCCAGACAGCTCCTCAGTCGGGTGCTCCAGACCAGCGTGCGATGGTGCTGATGCCCCTGGTGCTGGACGACTATGCGGAGCAGGGCTCAGAGATGCAGGCGGAAAACTTTGCCCGGCAGTGTGGCCTGCTGCGGGACGCGGAGGACCGGCCGTGCTATACGGTTATGGTGTCCACCCTTTTGAACGAGGAGGGGGGCAGCTGCACCACACCGGCGTTTGCCTCCTCGGTGGAACAGGTGACCTCCAAATATTTGAGAGGGGTCAGCTTCTTCACCGCAGGAAAAGTGGTCTCCGTCCTTTTGGGCAACCCGTCGGATTTTAATGAGTATCTGCACATTCTGGCAGATGAGATCCCCCAGATGGCGGCCCGCGTGCTGGGGCTGCGCTGCCGTGTGGGCGTCAGTCGCCTGGTCAACGCGCTGACAGCCCTCCATGACGCCTATCGGGAGGCCATGGAGGTGGTCCGCCAGGGAGATCAGAGCGAGGGCGGGGTGCAGTTCATACAGGATCTGGCTCCCGCCGCCAAGGGGGGCGAACTGCTGTGCCGCCGGGCCCTGGACGCCCTGGACCAGAACTATATGGACGCCGACCTCTCCCTGGTGTCCCTGAGCGAGATGCTGGACGTGAGCCCCAACTATCTCAGCGCCTGCATCAAAAAATACGCGGGAGAGACCTTTATGAACCTCCTCATCTGCAAGCGGATGGAGGCGGCTAGAGAGCTTCTGGGAACAAGCAATCTGAAAATTCAGGAGATTGCTCGGCGGTGCGGCTACACCGACCAGCACTACTTCAGCTACTGCTTCAAGAAGTACTGCGGCGAGTCCCCCAATGCCATGCGCCGCCGGGGAGACCAGGGAAAAGAGGGGTGAGGGCCATTGAAGAGAGAACGCGGACTGCACACCACCACCATCCTGGTGGCCATGGTGGTGAGTGTGGTGTCGATTATCCTGTGCTGCTGTATCCTTCTGTTTTTGGACCGCTACCGCAGTGCGATGGTGCAAAGCGCCCGCACCAACAGCGCCCAGGCAGTCTCCCAGGTGTCCAGCACAGTGGGCAGCTACCTGCGGGATATGAACCAGGCTATGGGGCAGGTGGTGGCATCCATGAGGGAGGATGAGACCCAGCGGGACGCTCTGATGTCCACCTTCCTGCGCTTTCGCCCTGATGTAGTGGCGGTGACTAGCTACTCTGCCACGGGAGAGCTGCTGGACTGCTGGTCCCTCGGCCGGGAGCCCCGGAAGGATATCTTTCAGAATCTCTCCTTCGACCTGGTGCAGGCCCAGGCCGTGGACGGCCCCTACATGACACCGCCCCATGTGGAGAGCATCTTCGAGGGCTACTACCCCTGGGTGGTCACTGTGACTGCCCCCATCTCCCAGGGAGGCGAGGCGGCCTGGGTATCCTTAGACCTGAGCTTCTCCGGAATCTCCAGCTACATCAACAACGTGGGCATCGGGGAGCGGGGTTACTGCTTCCTCATGGACGCAGGGGGCGACATTGTGTACCACCCCCAGCAGCGTCTGCTGTACGCAGGGCTGAAGTCGGAAAAGGGAGATTCCCTGGCGGCGCTGGAGGACGGAGTCTATGTGGATGACACGGTGATCTACTGCGTGGCCGGCGTGGCGGGGGGCGAGTGGCGGATCGTGGGCGTCAGCTATGTGGACGAGCTGGTCAACCGCAATGTGCGGGACATGATCTATCTGTCCCTGTCCCTGGCGGTGGTGGTGCTGGTGGCCGCTCTGCTGGTGAGCTGGCTTCTCTCCCGGCTGCTTGGCCGCCCGCTGCAGGGGCTGGCAGATGCCATGGAGCGCTTTGAGGAGGACGCCGATCACTTCACCTACCGGCCGGTCAGGGGAACCCGAGAGGTTCAGGAGCTCTCCAATTCCTTTGGCCATATGGTGGTGCGCATCCAACAGCTGATGTCCACCGTGCGCCAGGAGGAGGTCAACCTGCGCAAGACCGAGCTGAAGGCCCTCCAGGCTCAAATCAACCCCCACTTCCTCTACAACACCCTGGACTCCATCGCCTGGATGTGCGAGCAGGGGCGCAATCCGGACGCGGTGAAGATGGTCCACGCTCTGGCCCGGCTGTTCCGCATCAGCATCAGCCGCGGCCACGAGTTCATCCCTATCGCCAAGGAGATCGAGCACGCGGAGAGCTATCTCCAGATTCAAAAATACCGGTATAAAAACCAGTTTACCTATGAATTTCACGTGGACAGCGCCTGCCTGAACTATTACTGCAACAAGATCACCCTACAGCCCATCATCGAAAACGCTATCAATCATGGATTGGACCTGCTGGTGGACGAGGGCCGCATCGACGTCACCGTGTCCCAGGACGGAGAGGACATTGTGTTCCTGGTGGAGGACAATGGAGTGGGCATGAGTCAGGAGCAGGTGGATTCCATTTTGAACCGGGCCCCCTCGGACCGCACGGGCATCGGCATAAAAAATGTGGACGACCGGCTGAAAATCTACTTTGGAAAGAGCTATGGACTGAAGATTACCAGTGAGCTGGACGTGGGAACCCGGGTGGAAATCCGTATGCCAAAGATACAGGAGGGCGATCATGGAGAAAATTAGACGGGCCGTACTCTGGAGCGCGGCGGCGCTCCTCTGTTTGGTGGGCTGCACCGGGGAGCAGGTTGACACCCCCGAGCGCTCTGTGGCACTCATTGCCAAATCCACACAGACGGAGTTTTGGCGCTCCGTCTTTGCGGGGGCGGAGGCCGCCGCTGTGGAGTATAACCTCTCCCTCACGCTGACAGGACCGGAGACAGAGGAGGACTATGAGACCCAAAATCAGATGATTGCCCAGGCGGTGGAGGCAGGGGCGGGGGCCATTGTGTTTTCCGCCATTGACCATGAGGAGAACGCCGCCGCCATTGACGCGGCGGCCCAGGCGGGCGTGCAGATTGTGGCCATTGACAGCAGCGTGGACTCCCAGCAGGTGAGGACCTATATCGGAACAGACAACTACGCCGCCGGACAAATGGCAGCCCAGGCCGCCCTGGAGGAAGTGGAGGGCACTCTGGCGGTGGGGATGATCAACTTTGACGTGGGCACCGCCAATGGTCAGGAGCGGCAGAAGGGGGCGACGGCCACCCTGTTGGGGAGCGGCCGGGCTCAGGTGACCGCTGTGGTCAATACTCTGACGGAGGCGGACCGGGCCCAGGCAGATACAGAGGCCCTTCTGCGGGAGCACCCGGAGATCAATGTGCTGCTGGCCTTCAACGAACCGATCAGCGTGGGGGTGGCCCGGGCTGTGGAGAAGCTGAACCGGTCAGAGGAGGTGTTTGTGGTGGGCTTTGACTCCAATGTGGCCACTGTGGACGGCCTTCAGGAGGGCAGCGTGGATGCCCTCATCGTGCAGAACCCCTATGCTATGGGGTATCTTGGGGTGGAGAGCGCCTACATGCTTTTGTCCGGCCGCGGCGGGGAGCTGGAGGAGACGGTGGATACCTCCACCCAGATCGTCAACCGAAAAAATCTGTTTACAGTGGACAGTCAAAAGGCACTATTTGCCTTTGACTCCTGGGATGATTAGTGACAGTGCACAATTTGTGTGGAGAATTTTTTACAGATCCTTCAGCCAGAATAAATATTTGCCCTGTTATCGGTGGTTTTTTCCCTTGTTTTTTCGGCCTTTTTCCTCTAGTATGAGGGTATGTTGAATGGAAGCTGGGGATGAGGCCTCAGCCCATTTAAAACATAAGAAAAGGAGAATTATTATGAAAAAAGTTCTTGCACTGACTCTGGCTGCCGCTATGGCTCTGGGTCTGGCCGCCTGCGGCGGTGGAGAGAGCTCCACCTCTCAGCCCGCCAGCTCCGGAGGCGCCTCCAGCGGCGGGGATACCTCCACCGCCACCGTGGCCAATAAGGACAAGCCCCTGGTGTGGTTCAACCGCCAGCCCTCCAACAGCTCCACCGGCGAGCTGGACATGGCCGCCCTGTCCTTCAACGAGGACACCTACTATGTGGGCTTCGACGCCAACCAGGGCGCCGAGCTGCAGGGCACCATGGTCCTGGACTACATCAAGGCCAACATCGACACCATCGACCGTAACGGCGACGGCATCATCGGCTATGTGCTGGCCATCGGCGACATCGGCCACAACGACTCCATTGCCCGTACCCGCGGCGTGCGCTCTGCTCTGGGCACCGGCGTAGACGCCAACGGCGCTATTAACTCCGACCCTGTGGGCACCAACACTGACGGCTCCTCCGCCATCGTGAAGGACGGCGAGATCACCCTCGACGACGGCACCACCTACATCGTCCGCGAGCTGGCCTCTCAGGAGATGAAGAACTCCGCTGGCGCCACCTGGGACGCCTCCACCGCCGGCAACGCCATCAACACCTGGTCCGCCTCCTTCGGCGATCAGATCGACGTGGTGGTCTCCAACAACGACGGCATGGGCATGGCTATGTTCAATGGCTGGTCCCAGGCCCAGGGCGTGCCCACCTTCGGCTATGACGCCAACTCCGACGCGGTGGAGGCCATCGCCAACGGCTACGGCGGCACCATCAGCCAGCATGCCGACGTGCAGGCCTACCTGACCCTGCGTGTCATCCGCAACGCCCTGGACGGCGGCGACATGGGCGCCGGCATCAGCACTGCCGACGACGCGGGCAACGTGCTTACCGATGACGTGTACTACTATGACGAGGAGACCCGCTCCTACTACGCTCTGAACGTGGCTGTCACTGCTGAGAATTATGAGGACTTCAAGGTCTCCACCGTGACCTACGCCCCCGTTTCCAACCAGCTGGACGCCTCCGCTCACCCCGAGAAGAACGCGTGGCTGAACATCTACAACTCCGCTGATAACTTCCTGGGCGCCACCTATAAGCCCCTGCTGGAGATGTATGACGACCTGCTGAACCTCCATGTGGAGTATGTGGCCGGCGATGGCCAGACCGAGGCCAACATCACCAACCGCCTGACCAACCTGGGCAGCTACGACGCCTTCGCCATCAACATGGTAAAGACCGACAACGCCGCCTCCTACACCGGCCTGCTCTCCCAGTAATTGGGCGGCAGACGGACCGTGCGGCAGTGCAAAAATGATCAATAAGTGAGCAACGCTATTAGGGAGAAGGAATTCATTGTGCGGAAAAGGCGGTTCTCCGCCCGCCGGAAGGAATTCTCCCTAATAGCACTTTATCCAGCCCTTACCATCCGGCAGGGCTCAGGACCCCTGAACCTGTCAATATTCAAAAACGGGAGTAACGAGAATGGCAGATGCGAAAGACGATATCGTCCTGTCGATCCGCGGTATGTGCAAGTCTTTCGGTCGAAACCGGGTGCTTTACCACATCAACCTGGACGTGAAGCGCGGTACGGTCATGGGACTGATGGGCGAGAACGGCGCCGGAAAGTCCACCATGATGAAGTGCCTGTTCGGAACCTATCAGAAGGACGAGGGAAAAATTTTCTTAAACGGGAAGGAGATCAATTTCTCCGGACCCAAGGATGCCCTGGAGAACGGGATCGCCATGGTCCACCAGGAGCTGAACCAGTGCCTGGAACGGAACGTCATCGACAATCTGTTCCTGGGCCGCTACCCCACCAACTCTATGGGAGTTGTGGACGAGGGCAGCATGAAAAAGAAGGCCTCCGAGCTCTTCCGCAAGCTGGGCATGACGGTGAACTTGACCCAGCCCATGCGGAACATGTCTGTCTCCCAGCGGCAGATGTGTGAGATCGCCAAGGCCATCTCCTACAACTCACAGGTGATCGTCTTGGACGAGCCCACCTCCTCCCTGACGGTGCAGGAGGTAGACAAGCTCTTTGAGATGATGCGAATGCTCAAGTCGCAGGGGATCTCCCTGATCTACATCTCCCACAAGATGGATGAGATCTTTGAGATCTGCGACGAGATCTCTGTCCTTCGGGACGGCAATCTGGTTATGACCAAGAGCGCCAAGGACACCAACATGAACGAGCTGATCACCGCCATGGTGGGCCGTTCTCTAGAGAGCCGATTCCCTCCGGTGGACAATACCCCGGGCGAGACCATTTTCTCCATTCAGCACCTGTCCACCAAGTACGCTCCCTACCTTCAGGACGTCTCCTTCGACGTGCGGGAGGGAGAGATCTTCGGCCTCTATGGCCTGGTGGGCGCCGGGCGGACTGAGCTGCTGGAGACTATCTTCGGAGTTCGCACCCGGGCGGCGGGGCGCATCTATTTTAAGAACCGCCTGATGAACTTCAACAACGCCAAGGAGGCCATCGAACACGGCTTTGCCCTGATCACGGAGGAACGCAAGGCCAACGGCCTGTTCCTAAAGTGTGACCTGACCTTCAACACCACCATTGCCAATTTGGAGCAGTATAAATCCGGCCTGGCCCTGTCTGACGCCAAGATGGTGAAAGCCACCAACAAGCAAATTAAGATCATGCGCACCAAATGCATGGGGCCGGACGATATGATTACCAGTCTCTCCGGCGGAAACCAGCAGAAGGTAATCTTCGGCAAGTGGCTAGAGCGGGAACCCCAGATCTTTATGATGGACGAGCCCACCCGTGGCATCGACGTGGGCGCCAAGTACGAGATCTATGAGCTGATCATCAACATGGCCAAGCAGGGAAAGACGATCATTGTCGTCTCTTCCGAGATGCCTGAGATCCTGGGCATCACCAACCGCATCGGCGTCATGTCCAACGGACATCTCTCCGGGATCGTCAACACAAAGGAGACGGACCAGGAGGAGCTTCTGCGGCTGAGTGCAAAATACCTATAATGGGAGAAATTGCGTATGGCAACGGATAAGACAAAAATTCTGACGGCTGAACAGGAGAGTCAGCTGCGCGCCCCCATTGATGAGTATGTGGGCGGTATCCAGGAAAAGATCAACGCACTCCGGCTGGACGGCACCGATCAGGTCATTGAGCTTCAGAGCAGCATTGACAGCCTGAAGCGGGACAAGATCTATACTCAGCAGGAGAAAGCCGCCAAGCTGGCCCAGTACCAGAAGGATCTGGAAAAGGCCAAGGCAGTGGAGGCTAAAAACAAGGGCGAAATCGACAAGCTGATTGCCGACGCCGAGGGCTACCTGAATGGACACTACGCCGCCTACTATACGGCGGTGAAGGAGAGCTGTCAGGTGGAGAAGGCACTTGCCCAGGAGAACTACACCGCCGCGGTGACTCAGTTGAATCAGGAGCACCAGGCGACCCTCTCCAAGCTCAGCGATGCGGGCGAGATTAAGGATGAGAAGTACGTCCATAAAAACCGCCTCTTTGACGCCAAGATGCAGCTGGCCAAGGATATTCAAGCGGCCAAGGACCGGGAGCACGCCGCCTTTGACCACAAATATCACCTCATCGACCTGCTGCGCATGTCCAAGTTCACCTTTGGTGAGACCATGGCTCAGCGCTGGGAGAACTACAAGTATACCTTTAACCGCCGGGACTTCCTGCTGCGTAACGGCCTGTATATAGCCATCATTGTCATCTTCATCGGCTTGTGTATTGCTACCCCCATTGTCAAGGGCGGAACACAGCTGCTGACGGTGGATAATATCCTGAATATCTTGTCCCAGGCGTCGCCCCGTATGTTCCTGGCCCTGGGCGTGGCCGGACTCATCCTGTTGGCCGGAACTGACCTGTCCATCGGCCGTATGGTGGGCATGGGTATGACGGCGGCCACCATTGTGATGCACAATGGTCCCAACACCGGCGGCGTGTTCGGACATGTCTTTGATTTTTCCGGGCTCCCGGTGCTGGTGCGGGTGGTACTGGCTCTGGCGGTATGTATCGTGCTATGCACAATTTTTACCACCATCGCCGGCTTCTTTACCGCCAAGTTTAAGATGCACCCCTTCATCTCCACCATGGCCAATATGCTGGTGATCTTCGGCCTGGTGACCTACTCCACCAAGGGCGTCTCCTTCGGCGGCATTGACTCCACCATCCCCAGCATGATCACCCCCAAAATCGGCAAGTTCCCCACCATCATTCTCTGGGCTGTGGCCGCAGTGATCGTGGTGTGGTTTATTTGGAACAAGACCACCTTCGGCAAGAATCTGTATGCTGTGGGCGGCAACCCGGAGGCGGCCTCCGTCTCTGGTATCTCGGTGTTCTGGGTCACCGTGGGCGCCTTTGTGCTGGCTGGTGTGCTGTATGGCTTCGGCTCCTGGCTGGAGTGCATCCGCATGATCGGTTCCGGCTCCGCCGCTTATGGCCAGGGCTGGGAGATGGATGCCATCGCGGCCTGCGTGGTGGGCGGTATCTCCTTCACAGGTGGTATCGGTAAGATATCCGGCGTGGTAGTGGGCGTGTTTATCTTCACCGCCCTTACCTATTCCCTCACCGTTCTGGGCATCGACACCAACCTGCAGTTCATTTTCTCCGGCGTTATCATTCTCGTGGCTGTGATGCTGGACTGCCTGAAGTACGTGCAGAAGAAGTAATTCCTATATTGATACAGAGAGCGGAGAGCCGCTGCGAGGCAGATATGGAGATCCCACTGCTTTGCAGCGGCTTTCTTGAGGAAAACTATGTCCGGGACGGTGGGATCCTGCCCTATTTTCCGCAGGCTGCGGCGCTTGCGGTGCCAAGGGGCCTGCGGTTCCCGGAATTGAGAATGTGAGGAAATCTATATGGAAAAACTAAGTGCTGTGCGCCGGCAGTTGGAGACCGGCCAACTGGACGGGGCTCTGTCCCGTCTGCGGGGCGGGGCGCTCTCCGCTGCCCGGCAGCGGGTGGTGCAGGTGCTGGACGGTTTCCAGCGCACCTTCGGAGCGGCGGAGGATACCCTTGTCACTCTGTGCTCCGCTCCGGGCCGCACGGAGATTTGCGGCAATCACACCGATCACCAACACGGCCGGGTGCTGGCCGCAGCAGTAAATTTGGACTTTCTGTCCTGCGCCGCCCCCAACGGCACGGACACCATCCGGTTCCAGTCGGAGGGCTGGCCTATCGTTGAAGTGCACCTGGACGGCAAGGGCCCCCGAGCCGAGGAGAATGAGACCACCGCCTCCCTGGTGCGGGGGATGGCGGAGCTGGCCGCCCAGCGGGGCTATCCTGTATCCGGCTTTGACGCTTACGCCGTCTCCGACGTGCTCCCCGGCTCTGGCCTGTCCTCATCGGCGGCCTGCGAGGTGCTGTTGGGGGTCATTGTCAACCACCTGTTCTGCGGAGATGCCTTTACCCCCGTGGAAATCGCCCAAATGGGACAGGGGGCGGAGAACGTCTATTTTGGCAAACCCAGCGGGCTGATGGATCAGACCGCCTCCTCGGTGGGTGGCGCGGTGGCCATCGACTTTGCCGATCCGGCCAAGCCACAGGTCCGCTCGGTGGCGGTGGATCTGACTGCCCTGGGCTACGCCCTGTGCATCATCGACTCTGGGGCCAGCCACGCCGACCTCACCGGCGAGTACGCCGCCGTCCCCCAGGAGATGCGGGCGGTGGCCGCCTTCTTTGGCAAGGAGGTGCTGCGGGAGGTCTCTGAGAATCAGGTGCTGGAGCAGCTGCCCGCCCTGCGGGCCCAGGCTGGAGACAGGGCGGTCCTCCGGGCCCTTCACTTCTTTGCCGACGACGCGCGGGTGGAGAAGGAGGCCGACGCCTTGGCCAGGAAGGACATGGAGACCTTCCTGGCTCTGGTGAAGGAGTCGGGCCGCTCCTCCTGGGAGTTTTTGCAGAACATCACCCCCGCCAGAGCGGTGCGGGAGCAGGCCATGGCGGTGGCCCTGGCGGTGGCGGAGCGGGCCCTGAAAGGCCGGGGCGCCTGCCGGGTCCACGGCGGCGGCTTTGCCGGCACCATTCAGGCCTTCGTCCCGCTGGACATTCTGGATGCCTTCCGGGCCGAAACTGAGAGGGCCCTGGGGGCGGGCAGCTGCCACGTGCTGTCTCTCCGGCCGGTGGGCGGAGCCGTTTTGTGCTGACCAGCCCCCAAGAAGGCCGGGCTGAATTTCCCAGCCGCCGCCGTCCGGCGGCGGCCCCCCTCGATCCGGGGGTGATCTAAGAAAGGAGCGCATTTTTATGGCAATTCTGGTATTGGGCGGAGCCGGATATATCGGCTGCCACACGGTATATGAGCTCATTGACGCGGGGCGCGACGTGGTAGTGGCCGACAACCTGCAGACCGGCTTCCGGGCCGCGGTCCACCCCAAGGCGAGATTCTATCAGCTGGACATCCGGGACAAGGGGGCGCTGGACACCCTGTTTCAGGCGGAGCACATCGACGGGGTGA
>CALXGD010000024.1 GCA_944387745.1 uncultured Oscillospiraceae bacterium | reverse complement strand
CAGCAGGTAGCAGGCGGCGGCCAGATGCCGGGCGGCCCGGCACTTTTCATCGGCCATCCGCCGCAGCAGGTCCCTGGCGTCCCGGCGGCAGACCCGGCTGGCCAGGGCGCGGAAACAGCGGCTCTCGGCCAGCTCCATGGCGAAAAATTCCTCCAGGGTCTCCAGGGACGGCAGAGCGGCCTCCTCCAGGCAGCAGCCCTCCTCCCCGTTCCCCGGGGCCTCGCCGCCCTCCCTCCTGGGCGCGGCCAGCCCCCCGGCGGCCGGGCACTGTCCGCCCTCCCCGCTCCGCAGCTCCTGGGCCAGCACCCGCATGGACGGCAGGGCGTCCCCCGCCGCCAGGGTGCCGTCCAGGATCTGGGCCTTTACCTGGTCGGTGATCTGTTCGTAAATGGGTTTTCCGCTGGAATTGCTTAAAATAATGTCCATATGGTGCACCGTGTAAACCGCCCAAAAAGCTGCCAGCCCTGTACACGGGTCCGGCGCCGCCGGTGCGGTCTGCCTTTCCTGGTATAGTGTATATATACTATATGCACAGTATATATGGAAGATACACGCCTGTCAAGGGGGAACTGAAAATTTTTTGCCTGCCCCCCCCACCGGCAGGGGCTGAACGCCGGAGCGGGGGCAGGACTGTCGTGGAGCGGGGGACAATTTTTCCACTTCCATCCACAGGAGATGGAACGGCCGGATCAACAGGCACTGTTCCGTATTTTTGCGGATTTTGCAGGAGAATTTCATAGCTTGGAGCATTGACACTTTCTTCTGCCGCTCCTATAATTAAGAAATGTCCCACCCATCTGCCATCCGTTTGGGGCCTTTTGTGCCCGAAGGAAGCGCGGAGGAGGTTCGGGACAAGTATTAAAGAAAAAGGAAAGGGGTTCTCCCAAATGAGCGACCAGCGTGTTTACAACTTCTCCGCCGGCCCGTCCATGCTCCCTCTGTCTGCATTGGAGCGCGCCGGGTCTGAAATCACCAATTACCGAGGGTCCGGTATGTCCGTGATGGAGATGAGTCACCGCTCAAAGATTTTTATGCAGATCTTTGCGGAGACCCAGGAGAAACTGCGCCGGCTGATGAATGTGCCCGACGAGTACGCCATCCTGTTCCTCCAGACCGGCGCCTCTGGCCAGTTTTCCATGATCCCGCTGAACCTGATGAGCCGCACCGGGAAGGCGGACTACGCCGTCACCGGCAACTTTGCTGGGATTGCCGCCAAGGAGGCCAGAAAGTACGGCACGGTGAACGTGGCCGCCGACACCAGCGACCGGGATCACTCCTACATTCCCGCCCAGGAGCAGCTGAAGCTGGACAAGGACGCCAGCTACTTCTACTACTGCGCCAACAACACCATCTATGGCACCGAGTGGCAGTATGTCCCCCAGGTGGCCCCCAATGTGCCCCTGGTGTGCGACATGTCCTCCGACATCCTGTCCCGGCCAGTGGATGTGTCCAAGTTCGGCATCGTCTACGCCGGGGCCCAGAAGAACATGTCCCCCGCCGGCCTGACCGTAGTGATCATCCGCAAGGACCTGGCCGGCCATGAGCTGTCCTACACCCCGCTGATGATGAACTATCAGACCATGATTGAGAAGGACTCCATGTACAACACGCCCCCCTGCTGGTGCATCTACATGCTGGGCCTCACCCTGGACTGGGTGGCTGAGCAGGGCGGCGTAGAGGGGATGCAGAAGCTGCGGGACCTGCGCTCCGGGATGCTGTACGACGTTCTGGACAACTCCAAGCTCTTCCAGTGCCACGCGGAGAAAGGTTCCCGCTCCGGTATGAACGTGACCTTCCGCACTGGCAGCGAGGAACTGGACGCCAAATTCGTGGCCGAGGCCACCCAGGCGGGCTTTGTCAACCTGAAGGGCCACCGCAAGACCGGCGGCATGCGGGCCTCTATCTACAATGCCATGCCCGTGGAGGGCGTGGAGAAGCTGTGCGACTTTATTAAGGCGTTTGACAAGAACAACGGGTAATTCTGGAAACCCGCAGGGCGGGGGCTTGCCCCCGCCGCAGTTTTTCCCCACGGAGGACAGAAAAATTGAAAAATCGAGGTCTTACCCATGTATCGAATTAAAACTCTGAACAAAATTTCCCAGACAGGCCTGAATTTGCTGGACAAGAGCCGCTTTCAGGTGGGAAGCGATGTTGAGAACGAGGACGGCATCCTGGTGCGCTCCGCTCCCATGCACGACTATGTGTTCCCTGAGGCTCTGCGGGCCATTGCCCGGGCCGGCGCCGGCACCAACAACATCCCCATCGATCGGTGCAGCGAGAACGGAATTGTGGTCTTTAATACCCCTGGGGCCAACTCCAACGCGGTGAAGGAGCTGGTGCTGGCCGCCATGCTCATCGCCTCCCGGGACATCATCGGCGGCGTGGAGTGGGTCCAGGAGCAGGTCCACACCCCCGGTGTGGACCTCGCCCAGGCTGTGGAGAAGGGCAAGTCCGCCTTTGTGGGCCCGGAGATTTTCCGCAAGACCCTGGGCGTCATCGGCCTGGGGGCCA
Organism: uncultured Oscillospiraceae bacterium; assembly: GCA_944387745.1. Next base: position 7,592 of record CALXGD010000024.1, on the reverse strand, counting down.
TCGGAGCCCTGGTGTGCAACATCGCCCTGGATCTGGGGATGGATGTGTACGGCTACGACCCCTTCCTGTCGGTGGATGCCGCCCTGCGGCTGGACCGCCATGTCCATGTGGTGAAAAATGTGGATGAGCTCTACCGGGTGTCCGACTATATCACCATCCACATTCCCTATAACAACGAGACCAAGGACTTCATCAACGCCGACGCCATCGCCAAAATGAAGGGCCAGGTGCGGGTGCTGAATCTGGCCCGGGGCGGTCTGGTGAACGACGACGATATGATCGACGCCCTGGAGTCCGGCCGGGTGGCCCGATATGTCACCGACTTCCCCGACGACAAGATTGCCCCCGTGAAAAATGTCATTGCCTTCCCCCACCTGGGGGCCTCCACCCCGGAGAGCGAGGAGAACTGCGCCCGCATGGCCGCCGACCAGCTGAAGGACTACCTGGTGAACGGCAACATCAAGAACTCTGTCAACCTGCCCAACGTGTCCCAGGAGTGGAGCGGCATCTCCCGGGTGTGCCTGATTCATAAAAACATCCCGGCCATGCTGACCCGGATCACCACGATTCTGTCTGACGAGGGGGTCAACGTGGAGAACCTGACCAACAAGTCCCGGAAGGATTACGCCTATACCATGGTGGACCTGAACAGCCGGATCAAGGACAAGGTGGCCGACGAGCTGCGGGCCATTCCTGGCGTGATCCGGGTGCGGGTTTTGAACCATTGAGCCGTCTGCATATCCAGTACAACGCCCCGGTGGTGCTCACCTTCAGCCTGTTGTCCCTGGGGGCGCTGCTGCTGGGGATGGCCACCGGCGGGCGCTCCACCGGGCTGCTGTTTTGCGTGTACCGGGCCCCGCTGACGGATCCCCTCTCCTATGTGCGCCTGTTCACCCATGTGCTAGGGCACGGCGGATATAGCCACTTCATGGGAAATATCATGCTCCTGCTGGTGGTGGGACCGCCTTTGGAGGAAAAATACGGCAGCCGCCGGCTGCTGGGGTGCATTGCTCTCACCGCCCTGATCTCTGGGCTGGTGCAGGTGCTCCTCTTCCCCAGTACCGCCCTGTTGGGGGCCAGCGGCATTGTGTTTATGATGATTGTCCTGTCCTCCTTGGCCGGGATGCGGGAGGGGGCCATTCCCCTTACGCTGATCCTGGTGACCGTCCTCTACCTGGGGGGCGAGGTGGTGGACGCGGTAGCCGCCCGGGACAATGTGTCACAGCTCACCCACATTGTAGGGGGGCTGTGCGGCGCCGGGCTGGGGTTCGCTATGAGCGGCTCCGGCAGGAGGCACATATGATAGAACCATTGCTCCGAAAATCCTGTTATACTGAGAAAAATGGCCGCCTGCGGGCGGCCATTTTTTTGCGCTGTTTCGAAAAGCAAATTGCCGTCTCCAGTGGGTGCACCTTTATCGGAGCACCCACTGGAGCATGAGCAGCAGACCGAAGCCTGGGACCCCCAGCACTCCCAATACCAGGGCATTGATCAGATTGACCCCCAGATTGACGCCGATCAGCTGGGCCGCCGGGCTGAGCAGGGCCAGAGCCGCCAGGCCCACAGAGGAGCGCACCGCCAGGGCCAGAAGCCGGCCCAAGGGCCGGTGGAACAGGGCCAGGGCCGCTAAAAGCAGCAGGATCAGGGCGCCCCAGGGAGAAAAATCACCGGTCATGGCGCCCCCTCCAGTTCCTTTACCCGGCGTAGGAGATAGTTGTACCGGGACTGGAGGGCTTTAATTTCAAAGACGTAGGACTCGATCAGATCGCTGTCGCTGACGGTGTTGAAGCCGCCGTAGGCCTGCTGAATCTGGGTGCGGGTGCTGGACAGGGAGGCGATGAGCTCCTTGCGCTCCGCTTCCCGGGCGGCCCTTTCCCGCCGACGGGCGGAGGTCAGGTGGAGAGACATGGGGACGCTCCTTTCTGGTCCGGATGGTTCTATCGTAAAGATATGTATAGTTTGGACAAATATTCCAAGCTTCAAACGGGATATTGGCCTGAAACCGGGACATACTACCTTCGGACAGCGCGGGAGAGGAGTTTTCCTCTAAGCCGGTGCTGGACCGTCTCTCCTTCCGTTCACGGCGGGAGAGGGGCGCCCCGCCTGGGAGCGGGCCCCTCTCCGCGGCCGGCAGGGGAGGATTGTTCTCAGGCTCCGGAGGGAGGCCCAGCCCAGCTCTGGGCGAAGCCAGAACGGAGCGGCAGCGGTCCGTTGGCGAAAGGCGGAGGGAAGTGGGGGAGTGTTTTCCCCTTGGACTCCTTCTCCCAGCGCTGTCTGAAAAAGACCTGTTCGCAGGTCTGAGTTTCTCCCTGTGATCTCAGGGGGACAGAAAAAGGCCGCCCATAAGGGCGGCCTTTGATCTAGTTTGGTTGGTTTGAATGGCCCCGCCCCGAGGGGGCGAAGGCGGCAATAAAAGTGGCCGGGGAAAGGGCCGGAAGGGAACTCTCTACTGCTGGGTCAACACCTGTTCGCACAGGGTGCGGAGCACGGCACAGAACTCCGCCCGGGTGACAAAGTCGCTGGGGGAGAGGTACATAGACCCATCCGCCTCATATCCAGCCAGCAGGCCCATGGAGACGGACCACTCCACCGAGGCGCGGGCCCAGGGAGCAACCTGGGTGGCGTCGGCATAGTCGGACAGGTCTGCCCGTGGGCTGGTGTCCAGGCCGGCGTTTTGAGCGAAGCGGTAGAGGGCCACTGCCAGCTCCTGGCGGGCGGGGGAGCGGTCCGGGTCAAAGGCTAGACTGTTGCTGCCGTCCATCACCCCTGTCTGGGAGGCCCAGGACACGGCGGCATAGTACCATGCGGTGTCCGGCACATCCAGATAGTGGCTGACGCTGCTCTCCGGCTTTCCGGCCACCTGATACAGGATCTGGGCCAGCATAGCCCGGGTCAGAGGCTCATTGGGGGCGAACTGGTTCCGGGTAGTGCCGGACAGATAGCCCCGGGAGACGGCGTAGTCCACCGCGTCCCAGTACCAGGCGTCCTCTGGAATGTCCCAGTAGTCGGCGGAGGAGGGGGCGGGCAGCTGGTCGTACAGCCGCAGATAGTAGCACAGCTCGTAGTCCGCATTGTCCAGGGCGGAGCGGTAGGACACGGTGACCATATAGAGAATGGACTCCGGCGCCTGGTTGGTGACGGTCAGTTCGGGGAGAAAGCTGGCGGAGCCGCTGGTAGTGCGCTGGGCGATCTCATCCTCCCCCCGTTCCAGAAGCATGTCGGCGGTGAGGGTGTACTGGGAGCCGGAGACGAGAGAGGTGGAGATGCCAGCCACCGCCGAGGCCAGGGAGCCGCCGGAGGTGAGGACATCGTTCACAGGGTTCTGCTGATCGTCCAGCAGCTCATAGATCCCATCCCCGTTCAGGTCGGTGAGGTAATCCACCCGCAGAGTGACTTCCTCCGCCTTAGGGGTGAGGTGGAGCTGTACGTCCTTGGTCACCCGGTTGACCGGGGTAATAAAGTCCTCCAGGGTGTCGATCTGCCGGAAGGCGCCGGCGGCGTCCCTTCGGTAGAGGGCCAGATGGAGGGACTCCTGGGGAATATCGGTGGCCTGGGCGGAGATCATCACCTCTGCAAAGCCGCCGGAGGCCAGGGGATCTGCGGCGAAGGCGGGCAGGGCCGCCGTCCCACACAGGGCCAAGGCGATGGCGGTGGAGAGGGCGCGTTTCCATAGCGTTCCCATGGTGTGTCAACTCCTTTGGCCTGCTGCCTTTGAGAAAACCCGTCCCGGCGGGAGGGGCTGGGCAGCAGGGCTGGGAAAGTTTTTTCTTATTATAGCGGAGGATGGAGAGAAATGCAAGACTCCACGTGAAATTTGGAAGGACATGGAAAGAAAAAATGTAAACGATAATAAAAATGGGTTGACAATCTGCAATCTAAATTGTATACTTGAGAAAAAGATGGTTTACATTCTGAAAAGCAGTCAGAGAGAGACCAAATCCGGGAGGGCGTCAGCCCCTCCAAGCAATTTCAGCGCAGCTGTGACAAGAGACGGCCCCGCCCGCTGCCCGAGGTATGAGTCGGGACCGGTGGGGAGACAGGAGGAACGAAAGTATGATGGATATCAAGAAAAGGGCGGTTCGCCGCCGGGGCAGGACCTACTTTTTATCTGTAGCGGCAGTGATGACGGCGGTGACCTGTGTCATAGCGCCGCTGGCCATCCCCATCGGGCCGGTGCCCATTTCCCTCACCAATCTGGCTATCTATCTGTCCCTCTACTTGCTGGGGTGGAAGTGGGGGACAGCCAGCTGCCTGGCCTATATCTTCATCGGCGCGGCGGGACTGCCTGTGTTCTCTGGCTTCGCAGGTGGTCTGGGAAAGCTGGCGGGGCCCACCGGCGGCTATATTGTGGGATTTCTGCCCATGGCGCTCCTGGCGGGATGGGCCATAGATCATACGGACAGCCGGCCTCTCCAGCTGCTGGGAATGGCGGCAGGTACTGCCATATGCTATGTCCTCGGTACGGCCTGGTTCTGCGTGGTAGGGGCGGCGGAGCCCCTGTCCGCCCTGAGCCTGTGCGTGTTTCCATTCCTCCCCTTTGATCTGGGGAAGATGGGCCTGGCTATAGCGGCAGGTCCTGTGATCCGGCGGCAGCTGGAGAAGGCGGGCCTGGGATTAGAAGAGAAATAGAAAAATAGCTGTCAGAGGCAATGCCATAAAATAGCACTGCCTTTGACAGCTGTTTTTTTGAGGAATAACAGAGTGTTGCACCTGGTGCGGCGCTTGCCTGGGGCGGGCCGGTCGGGAGATCACTCGGGAATGTCACAGCACCGCCGGTCGCACAGGTAGGTGTGGATAAGGGGGATGATGGCCTGGTGCTCCGGGTGGTTCTGGTACAGAGGCAGATCAGACTCCTGGGCCACCTCAGAGTACAGCACCAGATCACAGCTGCTACTGTCCAAAGGGGGGCAGAAGGCCTTCACCACCAAGGTGCAGGGAACCAGCTCCTGCAGGGCGTTGATGCGGGGCACTAGGATTTCCCGGGCGGCCTGACGCTCTTCCGGGGTGAGCTCGGGCTTGAAGTTCCAGGAGACAATGTGACGGACCATGAAAGTTCCTCCTTCTTAGAAATGGTGTCTCCATTGTACCTGATTTCCCGGCGAAGGTCAACGGCGGATCTGTCCGGCGGGAGGGCGGGTCAGCCCCAGGGCCTGGGCGGAGTCGGCAATCTCCTGCCAGAAAGCCAGGACAGTGCGGATCTCCAGCTCGCGGGCTACCTGTAGCTTCCGTGCCAGGGTGTCGCTGTCGTCAAAGAGCACGAAGTGGGCCCCGGTCTCCCGGGACATGTAGGTGAAGTACCGGGCGCACAGCTCGTGGGAGAAGAAGATGGAGGGGGAGCGCTCTTGGATGCGGGCGTGGAGCTCATCCTGGGTGAGAGGGGCCCCGCTGCCGGTGGGGGAGGGGAGAAAGAAGTCCTCCGCCGTCCGCCGCAGGCTCAGAACCACCCGGCCCCGTCCAAAGCGCTCCTGGACCTCCTGCAGCCGCTGGCGCAGGGTTCCCCCAGACAGGGCGGAGGAGACGGCGACCAGGGCGTGGGGGGAGCAACTGCCGTAGGCCTCCGGCACCATCAGAGTCCAGCTCCGCCGGGCGCACTGCTCCCCCAGCTCCCGCACCATCTGCTCCAGGGGAGGGAGCCGACTACCCTGGAGCAGGCACACCACTCCGGAGAAGCCCCGGGCCGCGCACTCCCGCACCACCTCCTGGCAGAAGGGGAGGATGGGACCGAAGCCGTCAAAGCCCCGGCAGTCCAGGAACATCATCCCGCCCCGGGCTGGGACACTGCCAGAGGAGCGGAACAGATGGGGCCCCTTCCCCATGCGGTAGGACATATGAACCGGCGTGACGGCGAGCCCCTGCAGCTCCCGCAGGCGCTGAGGCTGGACGGCCGCCAGAAAGGAGTCGTATGACATGAGCGTTCCCCCTTGTCCAAAGTTTTCTCCCGTGTTATACTTGCAAAAGCGGGAAGCGGCTCAGGCCGCCTCTCAGCTTGTCTTGTTTACGGTATGTGCAGGGCAGATTTTTTAGAACCGAGAAGGAGGACACGTCTGTGCCCATTTCACCAATTCCCAGAGGGGTCTACCCCTCTGTCACCGCTCTGGACCCGGAGTCCCTGTGGGCCAAAGGAATCCGGCTGGTGCTGGCCGATCTGGACAATACCCTTGCGCCCTATCGGGTTGTGACGCCTGCTCCGGGGGTGGCGGCGTGGAAAGCGGCTCTGGAGGCCCGGGGCATCCACCTGTTTATCCTGTCCAACAACCGCAAGGCGGAGCGGGTCCAGCGGTACGCCCAGGCCCTGGGGGTGCCCTATCAGGACCACTCGGGGAAGCCCTTTCCGGCGGGATATCTCCGGGCTATGGAGCGCATGGGCGCCCGGCCGGAGGAGACGGCCATGGTGGGGGACCAGATTTTTACCGATGTGCTGGGGGCCAACGCCGTCGGCGCCGTTTCCCTCCTGGTGGAACCGGTGCAGATGGCGGGCAATCCCTTTCGGTACATCCGCTATGCCATTGAGACGCCCTTCCGCCTTCTGGGGCGGAGAAGGAGCTTCCTGTGAGGGCGCGGTTCGGGCCGGCCGGGAATTCGGACAGCTTCTCCCGGGCGCACAAGACCTCCTTGGCCGCTCCGGAGTGGATCGCGGCTCTGGGCTTGGACTGCTATGAGTACCAGTGCGGCAAGGGGGTCCATGTGGGGGAGGCGACCTGCCGGAGGCTGGGCGAAAACGCCGGAGCTGCCGGAGTGATGCTGTCCCTCCACGCTCCCTACTTTATCAATCTGGCCAATCCAGACCGGGAGGCGGTGGAAAAGACGATTGGCTATATCACCGCCGCCTGCCAGGCTGCCGACTGGATGGGGGCGGGGCGGGTGGTGATCCATTCCGGTGCCTTGATGGGGCGCAGCCGAAGGGAGGCGCTGGACATCGCCCGGAAAACGCTGCCCCAGGTGATTTCTGCCTGCGATGGGCGGGGGTTTGGACATATTACCTTGTGCCCGGAGACCATGGGAAAGATCAACCAGCTGGGCGATCTGGACGAGGTGCTGGAGCTGTGCACCTTGGACAGCCGCCTTGTGCCCTGTATCGACTTTGGCCATCTGTACGCCCGATCTCTGGGGGTGGACAATGGCCGGGAGGCCTTCAGCCGGATGCTGGACCGGGTGGAGGAGGTGCTGGGGCGGGAGCGGGCGAGCCGCTTCCACAGCCATTTTTCCCACATTGAGTTTACCCCCAAGGGGGGCGAGAAGTGCCACCGCACCTTCGCCCATGACGGAGGCTTCGGACCCGACTGGGAGCCCCTGGCTCAGGAGGTGGCTCGCCGGGGATGGGGGCCCACCTTTATCTGTGAAAGCGCGGGGACTCAGGCGGAGGACGCGCTGGAGATGAAGCGGGTCTATCAGCAATTTGAGACCAGATATGAGATAGGAGATAGAAGATAGGAGTTATGGTATTTCGCCGGAGGCGAAATGATTGTGAACCGTCCGGCGCAGCCGGACACAATCACTCCTATCTCCTATCTTCTCACTCCTATCTCTCTGCGGAACGGAGGAAGAACACTGTGAACCATCTGAACAACATCGCTGCCAAGCTACCCGATTAC
>CALXGD010000023.1 GCA_944387745.1 uncultured Oscillospiraceae bacterium | reverse complement strand
TAGCTGCTCAAGGGTTTGGTTCCATAGGTCTCCCCCTTGCTGTTCCGGGGGGAGTCCCCGTTCACCAGCTGCTGGGCCACATCTTGGGGCGGATTGTTTACCTCCTCTGGGGAGCGGCCACCGCCGGTGCGCGGTCCGGCGGGGATGGTCTCCGGCGGGACCAAGCTGTACGGGAGGAAGGGGCGGGGCGGGCTCCCGCTCTCCAGACGGGCCAGCAGCTCCTCCTGGCTGAGGGTGCAGTCATACAGCTCCAGATTGATCCACTGATGGAAGTTGGGAAGTTCCGTTCCTTCCTGGTCCCGCAGGGGGGTGCTCCACACGCAGGAGCCCATATTCGTCCTACCCTGGAGGTGGCCAAACTTCTCGGTGTACCAGGTCACATAGGCCGCCTGCTGCTCCTGGGTCTCCAGGGGGTAGGAGTAGGGGTACAGGTCGGTGCGGAGTAGGTAGCCGGCAGTGGCCTCGTCCCAGCAGAAGTAGATCAGGTCGGGCACGTCCTCATAGCCGTCCGCCTCCGTCCACGCCCCGTAGGTCTGGCCGGACTGGTTCACCGGGTAGCGGCTGGCCGGGGCCTGGTCCGCCGGTTCCTCTGCTGGAGCCGGGGCTTCTGCCTCGGCCTGGGCAGGGGCTTGGGTCACAGGTTCCGTGCCGGACTCCGCCGGAGACGTTGGAACATCCGGGATAGGCGTGCCGTCCACAGCGGGCTGGGGGTCGGGGGTCTTCACGTTCTGGGAGACGGGGGTCTGGGGCTGCTCCGCCTCCGAGGTGGGGGTGGTGGCAAAGGCGGCGGTGGTTCCCGCCACCAGGACGGCCGCCAGCACCAGAGCGGCCGCCGATTGTTTTTTCAGCTTCATAATGGAGATCACTCTCTCTTTCATAATTTTGTTGCTGAAGGGGCTGCACAGGGGCAGCAGGCCGCTGCGCCGCTCCTCCCACTGGAGGAGGGTGAGGGCGTAGGCGGAGCGGCTCTCCAGGCCGCACCGGCGGATCACCGCCTCGTCGCAGCACCGCTCCAGGTCCCGGCCGGCGCACACATACATGCACCACACCAGGGGATTGAACCAGTGGACGCACAGGGCGGCGGCCAGGAAGAGCTTCCACCAGGCGTCCCGGTGCCGGATGTGGGCCCCCTCGTGGAGGAGGACGTAGCCCAGCTCGTCCCGCCTGTCGCAGCAAAATCCCTTGGGCAGCAGGACCACCGGCCGGAACAGTCCGTAGGTGAGGGGCGTGCCGATGCGGTCGCATTGCCGGATGGGCACCCCCCGCAGGGCGGGAATTTGATTCCGCCATTCCAGGACGGCGGGGTGGGTCAGAGGCAGGGCGGTGCGGAACGCGGCCAGGCATTTCCGGTAGTTCCGCAAAAACAGGGCGGCCAGCACCAGCGCTCCCGCCAGCCACAGGAGGGCGGGCCAGGGAATCTCCGGGGCGGAGGCCGGGAGGTCCTGAACCGGTCCAGACTCCGCCGGGAGGGCTGAGACAGCCGGAGACGACACCTGGGGCGGCGCAGTTTCCGGGAGGGCCGGGGAGAGGCTGACCGCCGGCTCAGGGATGCTTTGGACAATTTCCACGTCCGGCCTGTATTCCTCCAGCATATGGTCCAGACCGGTGTACACGCTCCAGGGGGCGGGGAGGGACAGAGGGACCAGCAGCCGCACCAGGGCCACCCCCCACAGAATACGGAAGGTCCAGGCCGGCAGGCGGTAGCGCAGCAGTCCCCGCAACAGCAGGACGGCGGCGATGAGCACGCCCCCCTGGACAGTCAGTTCCAGTAGGTTCACCTCAGTTCACCTCATTTCAGCTTGTCCACCAGCGCCTTCAGCTCCTGAATTTCTGTCTGGGACAGGGCCTTGCCGTGGACCAGGGAGGCGAACAGCAGGCTGGCGGAGCCGTCAAAGAATTTGTCCACCAGGTCCACCGCCTCCTGCTCCCGCACCTGCTCCCGGCTCACCAGGGGATGGCACTGGAAGTTGGGCTCCCGGCGGGCGATGGCACCCTTCTCCACGCACTTTTTGATGACGGTGTAGGTGGTGTTCTTGTTCCAGCCCACGGCCTGCTCCAGGTGGTGGGCGATCTCCCGGGCGGGGAGGTCCTCTCCCGCGTCCCACAGCACCTCCATCACCTTGCGCTCAGAATCAAATAGCTTTACTTCCATTGGGGATACCTCCTTGAGACGACTGCAGTAGTCTGTATCTGTATACTATCACAGTAGTCTGGCCTTGTCAAGACTATTTCAATAGTCAAAAAAGATTTTTTCTCCCGCCGGCCGTTTAGCCCGTGTATTTTTCTGGGAGTCCCTGGCCCAAACAGTGGACATTCGGATAGCGTGGCCCCGTCCTCCCCAAAAAACGGATATCCGGCCACCTTTTGTGGGAATCCGGACTGTGGGAGCGGTTTTCCAATGTTTTTCCACAGACCGCCCCCAGAGAAAAAATTTTTCCTGGCCCTTGACTTTATCGCTTCTATGCGTTAAACTGTAACGCGTCAATGCGGCAAATCATAAAACTGGCAGCGCCCGATTTCAAGATGCGCTCCCGGCCTCCAGAGGCCGGGAACACGGCCGAGCGCCGGGAGTCGGATGCCGCAAAACCGCAGCGAAAGGACAGATGGAATATGGCAATCAAACTGGGGATGCTTTTGGTATTTTTCGCGGTGATGGTGGGCATCGGCCTGTACTGCCGCCACCACGCCTCGGACGTCAACGGCTTTGTGCTGGGGGGGCGGTCGGTGGGGCCGTGGCTCACCGCCTTCGCCTATGGCACCTCCTACTTCTCTGCCGTGGTCTTTGTGGGTTACGCGGGGCAGTTTGGCTGGAAATACGGCATCGCCGCCACCTGGGCCGGCATCGGAAACGCCCTTCTAGGTTCTCTGGTGGCCTGGGCGGTGCTGGGCCGCCGCACCCGGATCATCACCCAGTACCTGGACAGCGCCACCATGCCGGAATTTTTCGGCAAGCGCTTTGGCTCCCGGTCCCTGAAGATCGCCGCCTCGGCCATCACCTTTCTGTTTTTGATTCCCTACACTGCCTCCCTGTACAACGGCCTCTCCCGCCTGTTCGGCATGGCCTTTGACATCGACTATGAGGTGTGTGTGGCCGTCATGGCCGTCCTCACCGGGGTGTACGTCATCGCTGGGGGCTACATGGCCACCGCCATCAACGACTTCATCCAGGGGATTATTATGATCGTGGGCATCTGCGCCGTCATTGCCGCCGTCCTGGGGGAGCAGGGGGGCTTTATGGCCGCCCTGGAGGGGCTGGCCCGGGTGGAGGACCCCGCCGTGTCCGCCGCCCCTGGCGTGTTTGCCTCCTTCTTTGGCCCCGACCCTCTGAACCTGCTTGGGGTGGTGCTCCTCACCTCCATGGGCACCTGGGGCCTGCCCCAGATGGTACAGAAGTTCTACGCCATCAAGAGTGAGACCGCCGTCCACAAGGGCATGATTATCTCCACCATCTTCGCCCTCATTGTGGCGGGGGGCTGCTACTTCCTGGGGGGCTTTGGGCGGCTGTTCTCCAATCAAGTGGACGTGGCCGGCCAGGGCTATGACGCCATCATTCCCACCATGCTCGCCGGCCTGCCCGATGTGCTCATCGCCATTGTGGTGATCCTGGTGCTGTCCGCCTCTATGTCCACCCTGTCCTCCCTGGTGCTGGCCTCCAGTTCCACCTTGACCCTGGACTTTTTGAAGGACAACGTGGTGAAGAATATGAGCGAGAAGGTGCAGCTGCGGATCATGCAGGCTCTCATTGTGGTGTTCATCGCCATCTCAGTGGTTATCGCCATTATCCAGTACCAGTCCAATGTCACCTTCATTGCCCAGCTCATGGGCATCTCCTGGGGCGCCCTGGCCGGGGCCTTCCTGGCCCCCTTCCTGTACGGCCTGTACTGGAAGAAGGCAACCAAGGCCGGCTGCTGGGCAAGCTTTCTGTTTTCCGTGGTGGTGATGCTGGCCAACGTGCTGGCGCCGGAGCTGTTCCCGGCGGTGCTCCGCTCCTCCATCCACGCGGGGGCCTTCTGTATGCTGGCCGGGCTGGTAATTGTGCCGGCGGTCTCCCTGTTCACCCCAAAGCCGGACCAGAAGCTGGTGGAGGACGCCTTCTCCTGCTATGAGCAGAAGGTACTGGTGCGCCAGCGGGAGGCCCTGGGGGACCGGGAGTAGGGCGCTTGGTCCAGAAACCGCAGCTTTTGGGCAAGAAACCTCCTTTTCAAAGCCGGTTCCCTGTGGTACTCTGTTAGCAGATGCCGGGACCCGGTTTTCCCGCTCCCGCAGTTTTTCAGAAAGGATTGATCGTCATGGTCATTGATATTCATACCCACACCTTCCCCGACAAGCTGGCCGCCACCACCATCCCTAAGCTGGAGGGCATGTCCCACACCCGGGCCTATGTGGACGGCACGGCCGCCGGCCTGCGGGCCTCCATGGAGCGGGCGGGGGTGGACGTCTCCCTGGTCCTCCCTGTGGCCACCAACCCCCGGCAGGTGGCACATGTAAACGACAGCTCCGCCCGCATCAACGACCGGGGACCGGAGACGGGGATCTACTCCTTCGGCTGCATCCACCCGGACTTCGACGACGTGCGGGGGGAGCTGGCCCGCGTCCAGGAGCTGGGGATGAAGGGGATCAAGCTCCACCCGGTCTATCAGGGTGTGGACTTTGACGACGTGCGCTATCTGCGGATCCTGGACCGGGCGGCGGAGCTGGGCCTGGTGGTCCTCACCCACGCCGGACTGGACATCGGCTTTCCCGGAAAAGTCCATGTCTCCCCCCAAATGGTGGTCCACGCCCTGCGGGAGGTGGGGCCTGTCACCCTGATTTTGGCCCATATGGGGGGCTGGCGGAACTGGGAGGAGGTGGAGGAGCTGCTCCAACACGAGCCGGTGTACCTGGACACCTCCTACTCCCTGGGGGACATCACCCCCCTGGACGACGGCTACTACAGGCCAGAGGACCTGCCCATGATGGGGGAGGAGCAGTTTCTGCGTATCATTCGAAGCTTTGGGCCGGAGCGCTTCCTCTTCGGCACCGACAGCCCCTGGAGCGGGCAGAAGGAGGGCGTGGAGCGGTTGCGCTCCCTGCCCCTCACAGAGGAGGAGAAGGCGGCCATTCTGGGGGGCAACGCCCAGCGGCTGCTGGGGTTCTGAGCGGACAGATGGAAAAACGGCACGGAGCTTTTTGGGCTCTGTGCCGTTTTGTATTCCAAATATTCAGTTCAGCAGCCACACCCCGGCGTTCAGATACCCGGCGAAGGCCACCCACAGCAGATAGGGGATCTGTAGCCAGGCCGCGATGGGGTCCGCCTGCCGGAAGGCCAGCGCCATCAGGAGAATCAGCGCCCACAGAACGGCCAGCCACACCAGAGCCACCCCAAAGAGCTGGAATTGGAAGAACAGAAAACTCCAGCAGAAGTTGAACGCCAACTGGACGCCAAACAGGCGCAGGCTCCGGGAGCGGACCGGAGAGGCGGGGGAGAGGCACACGCGGGCCGCGCCCACCCCCATGAGGGCGTACAAAATGGCCCACACGGCGGGAAAAACCCAGCTCGGAGGTGACAGAGGCGGCTGAATAACCGTTTCCATGTACTGCCTCACTCCGGCTCGGGTCAGCCAGCCGGACAGGGCGCCCACGCCCTCCGCAATCAGGACCCAGAGCGCATAGATTTTCCAAGGATGTCGCTTCATCATGTATCACCCGGAGATAGCCTATGCGCTTTGCTCCAAAACCATGCAGAAAAGCTTCGGCCGGCGGGGAAAATTTCAGAATACCGCCCTCTGTTCTGGACTCAATAGCGGTACACGGTGAGCCAGTCATTCCCCTCCAGCCGTTTTAGCAGCTCATCCAGAGCCTGTCCAGCCGGACCGCCCAGCTCCTTCACATCCAGCTCCCGGCCGTAGTGAGAACTGGAGAAGGATTTCCCCAAAAACACCCCGAAGAAGGGGGTCATCTGCTCCCCAAAGTCGGGCCCCTGCTTCTGGTACTGGGCATGAGCCAGCAGGAGGTCCGCAAATTCCTCGGTCACGGTCCCAACAATTTCGGTCCCATAGGCCCAGTTGGAGGGCTGCACCACTCCACAGCTCAGGGCCAGCTGAATTTCTGCCTCCTCATCCTGCCAGCAGTGGATGGAGAAGGGCTCCCCCATATTCTCCCGGAGGTACAGCCCGGCCAGCTCCTTCCACCAGCCGCCGCCCTCCGACGGACCGGTCACTTCCATGTGGATCATAAAAAACTCCCCCTGTAAAAACCGCCCCTGCCGGTCTACGGCAAGGGGCGGTTTGATATTTCAGAGCAATCGTAAGAGGAAACATTACTTTGCGTATTCGATGGCCTTGGTCTCCCGGATGAGGTTGACCTTGATCTGGCCGGGGTACTCCAGCTCGTCCTCGATCTTCTTGGCGATCTCCCGGGCCAGGAGCACCATCTGATCCTCGCTGACCACCTCGGGCTTGACCATGATGCGGACCTCCCGGCCCGCCTGGATGGCAAAGGACTTCTCCACCCCTGGGAAGGAGGAGGTGATTTCCTCCAGCTTCTCCAGGCGCTTGATATAGTTCTCCAAATTCTCACGCCGGGCGCCGGGCCGGGCGGCGGAGATGGCGTCGGCCGCCTGAACCAGGCAGGCCACCACCGTCTGGGGCTCTACATCGTTGTGGTGAGCATGGATGGCGTGGATGACGCCCTCGCTCTCGTGGTACTTCCGGGCCAGCTCCACGCCGATGGAGACATGGGAGCCCTCCACCTCATGGTCGATGGACTTGCCCAGGTCGTGGAGCAGTCCGGCCCGCT
>CALXGD010000022.1 GCA_944387745.1 uncultured Oscillospiraceae bacterium | reverse complement strand
CTGAACCTCACCGCCGACCTGGCCGCCGCCGGGGAGAGCGAAGTGGTGGTGATGGTCACTCCCTCCTTCGCTGTGCGGGAGACCGCCGCCAAGCTGCGGGGGATCGTGAAGCCGGGGACGGTGATTGTCTCCGCCTCCAAGGGCATTGAGAAGGAGTCCTCCCTCCGCCTGTCCCAGGTCATCGGCCAGGAGCTGGGGGGCGAGTGCCCGGTGGTGGTCCTGTCCGGCCCCTCCCACGCGGAGGAGGTGGGGCGGCGCATCCCCACCGGCGTGGTGGCCGCCGCGGAGCGGCCGGAGCACGCCAATCTAGTTCAGGATCTGTTTATGAACCCCCGCTTCCGGGTATACACCAGCAACGACCCCATCGGCACGGAGATCTGCGCCGCCCTGAAAAACGTCATCGCCCTGTGCGCCGGGTGCAGCGACGGCATGGGCTGCGGGGACAACACGAAAGCCCTGCTTATGACCCGGGGCCTGGCGGAGATGGCCCGGCTGGGGGTGGCTCTAGGAGGCCGGAAGGAGACCTTCACCGGCCTGGCCGGGGTGGGGGACCTGATTGTCACCTGTACCTCCATGGACTCCCGGAACCGCCGGTGCGGGATTCTGATTGGACAAGGCGTGCCGGTGGAGGAGGCCCTGCGACAGATTGGCGCGGTGGTGGAGGGCTACTACGCCGCCGCCAACGCCCGCGCCCTGGCCAAGCGGGCGGGGGTGGAGATGCCCATCGCCCAGGCCGCCTATGAGGTCCTCTATGAGGGCCGGGACCCCAAGCTGGTGGTTATTGATTTGATGGGCCGCGCCAAGCGCTCCGAGCTGGAGGAGTCCTGGTCCTGAACCGCTCCGGCCCTTAGTTACACATATTTCGCCCGCCTAGCATAGCATATTGCAAATGCTGGCGGGCGTTTTGTTTTGCTCCGCCCGCCAAAAGGAGGAGTAACATGGAAGGAACTGGAACGCTATACGTCCGCGTCTACACCTCCCGCGCCAAGCTGCCGGTGCCGGGAGCCACAGTGGCCGTTACCCAAAAGCGCGAGGCGGGAAAATATCAGCTCCTATCTGTCCAGGCCACGGACCAGAGCGGCTCCATTCAGCCTATCGCCATCCCAACTCCGGCCCTGGATGCCAGCACTCACCCTGGGAGCGGCACGCCGCCCTACGCCGTGTGCGACGTATGGGCGGAACACCCCGGCTATGCGATGCTGCTGGTGGAGGGCGTCCAGATTTTTCAGGGGGTGGAGACCCTCCAGGCGATGGAGCTGGAGCCGCTCAGCGAAGGGCAGTCCAGTCTGCTGCAAAACGACGTCCGGGACATCCCCGGCCAGACTTTATGAGGTGCGGCCATGCCTGTGCAAGTGACGCCCTATGTGCCCCGGACCATCACCGTACACCTGGGCGCCCCGGATGCCTGGGCAGAGAACGTGACGGTCTCCTTTCCAGACTACGTCAAAAACGTGGCCTCCAGCGAGATTTACCCCACCTGGGAGCCGGCGGCTATTCAGGCCAACGTGCTGGCCATCATCTCCTTCGCCCTGAACCGGGTATACACCGAGTTCTACCCCAGCCGGGGCTATGACTTTCAGATCACATCCTCCACCGCCTACGATCAGAAATTCATCCGGGACCGGAACATTTTTGAGAACATCAGCCAGGTGGTGGACGAGATTTTCAACGACTATATCCGCCGAAAAGGATTTGTGGAGCCCCTGGCGGCAAAATTCTGCAACGGCACCACCAGCACCTGTGCCGGTCTATCCCAGTGGGGCAGCCAGGAGCTGGCCCAGCAGGGCTACGGGCCCCTGGAGATTTTGCGCTACTACTATGGGGACGACATCGAGCTGGTGCGGGACGCCCCGATCCAGAGCCTGGGCCGGTCCTACCCCGGCTCCCCGCTGCGCCTGGGTTCTACTGGGGAGAGTGTGGCGGTGATGAAAACCATGCTCAACCGCATCTCCCAGAGCTACCCAGCCATTCCGAAAATTTTCCCCGTTACCCGGACCTTTGACCAGGAGACCCAGGCGGCGGTGCGGACCTTTCAGAAGGTGTTCAATCTGACGGTGGACGGCGTGGTGGGCAAGGCCACCTGGTACAAGATGGTCCATCTGTATGTGGGCCTCAACCGTCTGTCCGAGCTGGTGAGCTTGGGCCAACAGTTCGAGGGCGTCTCCTTTCAGTACCCCGGCCTGCTGCGCCAGGGGGACCGGGGGAGCGACGTGTCCGTCCTGCAGTATATGCTGGCACTGACAGCGGAGTTTGACCCGTCTCTTACCTCTCTGACAGTGGATGGAATCTTCGGCTCCCGGACAGCCCAGGCGGTGCGGACATATCAGCGGAAAAAAGGGCTGCTGGCAGACGGTATTGTAGGAGAGCAGACCTGGCACTCCCTCTATGGGGAGTTTTCCGGCATCGAGCGGGATCTGCGCAATGACAATCTCAACTTCCCCCAAGGCGAAGCCGCCGTCCCGGCCATGGCTTCAGAGGGAGCTGTCCAGCCAGACTACGGCTCATCCAGCCGCCTGGGGCAGTTTCCCGGCTACCCACTGGAGCCGGGCCATCGTGACAAGCCAGAGACAGGAGGAATTTTAGTATGACGACTCCACAACAACTGGAGGAGGAGATGCTCTCCAACCCGGTGCGCAGCTTGCAACATATGCTCCGGAGACTCTCTGCCCGGTGGGAAATCCTGCCCCCGTTGGCGGTGGACGGAGTCTTTGGAGAGCAGACCCTGGAGGCCGTAATGCTCTTTCAGCGGGAGTTCGGGCTTCCCGTTACCGGTGTGGTGGACCGGCGTACCTGGGACGCCATTCAAGCTGCCTGGGTGGAGCTGGAGCGCTCCTCTGCACCGCCCAGAACACTCCGAATTTTTCCCGGTGAGAACTTTGCGGTCCAGCCCGGCGATGCCGGCCGCGCCATGATTCTGCCCCAGACCATGTTTCAGCTCCTGCGGGAGCGGCTGGAGGGCATTGCGGAGGGAAAGGCCGACGGACAACACGGGGATATCTCGGTACAGAACACCCTATGGCTTCAGAATCTGGCCCAGCTGGAGGAGACCGGCGTGATGGACCGCCAAACCTGGGATATGCTCAGCCGACTCTATGAGCTCTTTGTGACAGCGGGAAAACAGCGGTAAAAAAGTGGGACCGTCTCTTGACAGAAGGAGACGGTCCGGTTTTTAATAAGAGGGGAAACGTATTTTACGACGAGGAGGAAAACGCGATGAAGATGGTACGACTGGGGCGCACCAATTTAATGGTTGGAAAGCAGAGCTTCGGCTGTCTGCCTATCCGCCGTATTCCGAAAAAAGATGCGATTACCCTGCTCCGCAGAGCCTATGACGGAGGGATGAACTACTTTGACAGCGCCCGCCTCTATAAGGACAGCGAGGAGAAAATCGGCATTGCCTTTGCCGGTATGCGGGACAAGATTGTCATTTCTACTAAGACCCAGGCCAAGACTGGGGCAGAGATGTGGCGGGACCTGGAGGAGAGTCTGCGACAGCTTCAGACGGATTATATTGACATCTATCAGTTCCACAACCCCGCCTTCTGCCCAAAGCCCGGAAACGAAGATGGACTGTATGAGGCCGCTTTGGAGGCCAAGCGCCAGGGGAAGATCCGCCACATTGGAATTTCCAACCACAGGCTGGCTGTGGCACATGAGGCGATTGATTCCGGTCTGTATGAGACCTTGCAGTTCCCCTACAGCTATATCTCCACCCCTCAGGAACAGGAGCTCGTGGATCGGTGCAGAGAGGCGGACATGGGCTTTATTGCGATGAAAGCTATGGCTGGCGGTGCAATTCGGGATGGCTTGACAGCGGCGGCGTTTATGGAGACACAGCCCGCAGTGGTCCCAATCTGGGGTATTCAGTATTCCTGGGAGCTGGAACAATTTTTGGCCTGTGCAAAGACGCCTCCTGAGATGACACCGGAGCGTCAGGCTTTGATTGAGCGGGACCGAAAGGAGCTCGCTGGGGATTTCTGCCGGGGCTGTGGCTACTGTATGCCCTGTCCGGTGGGGATCGAGATCAACACCTGCGCTAGAATTTCTCTGCTGCTCCGACGGACACCCCCAGCGGAATGGATGGTTCCGGAGTGGCAGGCAAAGATGAAGCAGATCGAAAACTGTCTGCACTGCGGCGCCTGTAAATCCAAATGTCCCTATGAGCTGGATACGCCCAAGCTGTTGGAGGAAAACTATCGGGACTACCTGCGGGTCCTTCGGGAGAATAGGATACAGATTGAGCGGGGGACTTGAGGAATCGGCCCCAAGCGCCATTGCCTATCAATTGAAAAGCGGACTGGTAGACGACAAAATAACAGGCGGGAATTCCGTTTTGCGGACAGGAGGAACGGTGCAGTGACAATTTCCGGATTTGGAGAGCTGAGAGCGCGGCTGAAAGAGGTAGAACCTGTGGAGGCGGTGGTGGCAGCGGCTGGCGATACACACACCTTGGAGGCGGTGTATCAGGCCAGCCGGGACGGGCTGGTCAACCCTGTTTTGGTGGGAGATGTGGAGCAGATCCAGCGGGTATTGGATGCGCTGGGATGGGAGTTGTCTGGGGACAGAGTGGTGGAGGCAGGCGATGAGGCGGCGTGCGCACAGCGAGCAGTGGCGCTGGTTCGGAAAAATTGTGGTCAGATGCTTGTCAAAGGGATGCTTCAGACCAAGACACTGCTTCGGGAAGTGGTCCGGCCGGATACTGGAATCCGGGCGGAGCGACTTCTGTCCCATGTAGCCATTTTAGACGTTCCTGCTTACCACAAGCTGCTATTTCTGACCGACGGAGGAATGGTGATTGCTCCAAACCTGGAGGAGAAGCGGGAGATTTTGAAAAATGCACTTTCATTGTGCCGGTTTTTGGGGTATGAACAGCCGAAAGCCGCCATTCTATGCGCCACAGAAACAGTGGACGGCCACATGCCAGAGACCGAGGATGCCGCTGTGTTAAAGTCCGAGGGGGAGCGGGGAGATTTTGGCTCCTGTTTGATTGAAGGGCCGATCTCCTTTGACTTGGCTACGGATTTGGAGGCGGCGAAGCTGAAAGGATATCATAGCCCGGTAGCTGGAGACGCGGATATCCTGGTAGTTCCTAATATTGTCGCAGGAAATCTGCTGGGAAAGTCCCTCTATGGAATGGCAGGAGGCGATATGGCCGGAGTAGTGCTGGGGGCCCAAGTCCCGATTACAGTCAATTCTCGCAGTGCCTCGCCGGAAGAAAAGTATGATTCCATTGCAATTGCGGCGGCTATGGCCCACTTTCGAGCGCAATCAATCGATTTTATGTGACAGGAGATCATCACCATGTCGTACCGTCTTTTGATTTTGAATCCCGGCTCTACCAGTACCAAGGCGGCTGTCTATGAGGACGACAGGCAGCTGCTGATGAAAAATATTGTCCACAGCAATCAAGATTTGGCCCCCTTTTCCACTCTGTACGATCAACTGGACTACCGGGTTGCCCTAGTGCGGGGGTGGCTGGCTCAGGAGAAGTTCAGTCTGTCTACCCTGTCCGCCGCAGTAGGCCGCGGAGGTATCATTCCCAACATTGTGGCCGGAGGCTATGTGGTGGACGACAATCTGGTGGACTGCCTGCGAAACTATCCGGTTTTTGATCATGCCTCCAATCTTGGCGGTCTGATGGCCCAGGCATTTGCTCTGCCTCTGGGAATTCCGGCCTATATTTATGATGCGGTGACTAGTGACGAACTGCTGCCGGAGGCACGGGTGACCGGTTTTAAGGAGGTCACACGCACCAGCTTCTGCCATGTGCTCAATGCCAGGGCCACAGGACACAAATATGCGGAGGCTCTGGGGCGGAAGTACGAGGATATGAATTTGGTGATTGCCCACCTGGGGGGCGGAATTTCCATCTCTGCCCACAGCCACGGCAGGATCATCGACTCGGTGTCAGATGATGCCGGCCCCTTTTCTCCAGACCGGTCCGGCAGTCTGAATATGCTGTGTGTTGTGGATATGTGCTACTCCGGAAAATATACCAAGAAGGAGATGCTTAAAAAGCTCAGAGGAGAGGGAGGCATGTCCGCGCTTCTAGGGACCCACGACTGTCAGGAGATCGAGCGGCGGATTGCCGATGGGGATGAGTGGGCGGCATTGGTGTACAAGGCCCAGGCTCTCCAAATTGCTAAGGGTGTGGGAATCATGCTGGGCTGCTTTACGGAGCTGATTGACGGAGTAATCCTCACAGGAGGACTGGCTCACTCCAAAAAGCTGACAGGAATGGTGATTGATTATCTGCATAACTTAGTTAAAGTAGTCGTCATACCGGGGGAGAATGAGATGGAGGCCCTGGCTCTGGGAGGACTGCGGATCCTGCGGGGAGAGGAGCAGGCCCATATTTTTCGCCCTGCCTGCGCCCTGCTGCCTTAGAGCAGGAAAGCCGGACTGACTGTGCGGCGAGCAAGTGAAGCGGCCGCAGGAGATATTTCAAAACGAAAGAGGCCGGCCCCTGGTGAACTGCCCCAGAAGTGCGGACAGCGCAAAATGGCCGCGATGTAGGGAAATAGAAGTTTTAAGCGGAGTGGTGACGCGTGGACGGCACCACTCTAGTTTTTAGCTGACTGCGTTCGCGATTGTAAAAATAAATATAGCGGTCAATCATCTCATTGGCCCCTGAGAAAGTGTCTGGTTTGTGTCGGCAGATATCCCCTGTCTTGAGGGAAAAAAGAAATTTTCCGCCATAGCGCTGTCATAACAATTTCCTTGCCTTGACCCAGAATATGTAATGCCGTATTCTTGAATCAGGTTAAAGTATACTTTAATCCCTGGTTGCTGAGGCACTGCAACTCCGCATCGGCTCGTCTTTTTGGCCAGGTGAATGGTGTCCAACACCAGGTTGCCGGTCTTGTAGACAATGATGCTGCTGCCATACAAGTCGAGGATCATGGACAGATACAGTACGCCTTGCTTGTAAGAAATATTTGTTACTCATTTGCGGTTGGGCTCGTCCACATGCAACTCCTTGCTGAGCGGGTTCTCGTATTTATGTATCTGCTGTTACTTTTTGCGACGCCAGATCTCCGTAAGCAGGCCATATTTCTCCATGACACACAGGTTGGTCTTGGGATCACGGTGGATGCCTCATTTCTCCAGCACCTGCCACATTCCGCGGCAGCTATATGTGTGACAGATGCACTCTCACTGTTCCGCGATGATTTCTGCAAAGCCCGCGTATTTCTCCGACCTGCCCAGACCATAGTATCCGCTTCAGGATATCTGTAAGACATATAACGGTTACCGGCATCCTCACCAAATACATCTTCATTTTTTCGGACATACTCAGCCCCCTAATGTAGTTCTATTTTCCTACATCAGGGACCTTTGCTCTATTGTCTGTTTTTATTGAGGAGGTTCACTGCATTACTAATCTGCAAATTCGTGTAGACAATCACTCCATAAAAGATACATAGTCATTCCCTGCCTTCCCCTCTTTTCATACCAAATCCCCTTGACTTTAGTACGAATTCGTAATATAATAAGTACGAATTCGTACTAGAAGAGAGGGGCATTTTCATGGAGAAGGACCGGGGCCTGTTAGACCGATTCTATGTGTGCACCAATCAAATGGATGGACTGTACTACCTTGCGGCCCGCCGTCTGGGGGTGAAGGAGAACGCCTTTGCCCTGCTGTATGCTTTGGATGATGGACGCTCCCACTCCCAAAAGCAGCTCTCAGAGGAATTGCTCATTCCCAAAACTACCATCAATACAATCGTGAAGGAGTACCTGGACCTGGGATATCTAGTTCTGATCCCCAGCGCACACTCCCGGGAGAAGGAGATTGCCCTCACCACGGCAGGGCGGGAATATGCCCAGCGGGTGCTTCAGCCCGTCTACCGAGCGGAGGAGCGGGCCTTGGCGCGGACACTGGAGCGCTTCTCTCCCCAGTTTGTGGATGCAGTAGAGGCGCTGACCCAAGCATTGACCCAGGAATTTTATCAGGAAATTTTTCAAAGTAAGGAATCGGAGTAATCTCTCATGGACCACAATACTTTATTTTCCAAAACGCCGCCAGGCAGGCTTTTTTTCATGGCAGCCCTCCCCGGTTCGGTCGGTATGCTGGCCTCCGCCCTGTACCAACTGATTGATGGAATTTTGGTGGGTCAGGTACTGGGGGAGGCAGCCTTTGCTGCTATCAACCTGGCCATGCCCTTTGTCATCATCAATTTCGCTTTGGCTGACCTTATCGGTGTGGGTTCCGCCGTGCCCATCTCTGTCCGCCTGGGCCAGCGGGATGAGCAGGCCGCCAATAACATTTTTACCTGCGCCTGTCTTATGATTGTCGGCACCGGATTTCTCATTGGGTCACTTCTTTTCCTGTCCGCCCCTCTTCTCATAGAGCTCATGGGCGCGGAAGGAGAGCTGGCAGACCTGGCTTCTCAATATCTGCGGGTATATGCGGCATTCTCTCCTGTTACCACTATCATCTTCGCCTCTGACAACTATCTGCGCATCTGCGGAAAGATTCGCATGAGCATGTGGCTGAATATCCTCATGTCAATTCTCACCGGCGTGCTGGAATTTATCCTGCTGGTAGTTCTGGACCTGGGGATCTGGGCTGCCGCCCTGGCCTCTTCTCTGGGCATGGTAGCCTGCGTGGTCATTGCCCTGGCCCCCTTTGCCTTCAACCGATTCCAACTGAAGTTCTGCAGACCTCGGTTCTCTTGGCCCCTAGTAAAGCAGATTGTCTCTTGCGGAAGTCCCAATTTTCTGAACAATATCTCTGGCCGTATTACCTCTATCATTATGAATTTTGTTCTGCTCCGGGTCGGCGGACAGAACGCCGTGTCTATCTACGGCATCCTCATGTATGTGGACGGCTTGATCCAGCCCCTCATGTACGGCTGCTGCGACTCCCTTCAGCCGGCGGTGAGCTATAACTGGGGTGCCGGCAGCCGCGGGCGCATCCTGGCCATTGAGAAATATTGCTTCTCCGCCGTGGCTGTTATCTCCCTACTCTCCGCCGCAGTGCTGTTCTTGTTCCCTCACACAGTAACCAATCTCTTTTTGTCAGATATGGACACAGCATTTCTAAACAACGCCCAGTTTGCCATCCATCTCTTTGCCTTCACTTATGTGACCCGGTGGTTCTCCTTTGCTGTTCAGAGCTTTATGACTGCTCTGGAGCAGGCGGGCGCCGCCTCGCTCATCTCCCTCTCCACTGCATTGCTCTTTCCAGTTGTTCTGCTGGCCGCCCTCTCACCCCTGGGGCTCACCGGTATCTGGCTGAATTTTGCGGGCAGCTCCCTGCTGGCAGGTCTCTTAGCCGGTCTCCTATTGGTGCGATTCTGGAAAAATGGCTGGCGCACAGCCGCCCCGTGACGCAGAGCGTTTTGAGCGCTCTGCCCAAAGATTCACAATTTATTCACGCTTTTGTCCCAATTTCTTGATAAATTTCTCCCGCAATATGGTATCCTAATGATGGATCGAGGATCCACATGTTTTCCCCCTTTGACAGTGGCGCCTCCCTCCAAAGGCGCCGCACTCCGGCCTCAGATCCCGTACATCTGAGGCCCCAGGCTACCAGCCCCAGCCGGGGCCGGCCGCCCTGATTTCTTGGTGTTGCAAAACACCTCACTGCCGCCCGGACCGGGCAACGGTCTGCTCCGGGCGGCAGACCAAATATTCTCGGCTGCGGCCGTTTCACGATATATCATCAATGGAAGGAACCCCTCCTCCCCAAACGCAACAGCGTTCTGCGAGAAAAGGGGTTCCTTTTCTATCTCAAAATACTTGATAGGAGTGCCGGCACACCGCTGGGAAATTCGCCGTCAGCCTCCACCATCTCCCAGCACTACGCGGTAATAGTCCCTGTCCAAAATAGCGGCAGAGTAGGCCACCCGATTCTGAACCTCAGCCACGCAGTCCTGCACATAGTCCAGGTCCGGCTCACTGCCATCCCACATGGTAAAGATATCTGTGGTGGAGTCATAGGCCCCCTTCTCCGTCAGAAAACTGTAGTTGGAGAAAATCACTAGCCCTGGATCGTCCGACAAAATATCCCTGCCCGCCAGCAACCTGGAATCATATTCCAGGCCAAAGAGGTTTGCCAGCGTCGGCATGATATCCAGACTGGAGCAATATTTGTCCACATGGACGGGCTCCTCCAGATCTGCACTCCACAAAATTAAACTGTTTTCATAGATCTCAAACACCGGATCCACCGGATGGCTGAAGAGTTCGCTGTACTCCTCGTCTGTCAAACCATAGGGATAGTGGTCGGCGGAGAGGACGATCACTGTGTCCTCCAGCTTTTCTGCTGCCTCCAGCTGCTCCAAAAGGCTCTCCATGGCCAGCTCCAGCTCCATCTGGCTGGCCAGATAGCACTTCACCGCCTCACTGTAGGGCAGGTCGGCCACTTCTCCATAGTGCTTGACGGACTGGGCGTTCTCCTCCAAGGTGTAGTTTAGATGGCCGCTGACGGTAAGCATGTACACTGCGAAATGCTCTTCCTGTACGAACCAGGGGACTACCTCCTCCATCATCTCCAGATCGGAGGGAGGCATCACCTCCTCCAACTCCAGGCCGTTCCCAATCCCATAGTACTCATAGCCCATATTGGGGTGGGATTGATCCCGGTCATAGTAGTTGTAGAGGTAGTTATGAAACGCCAGAGTCCGATAGCCCAGTTTTTTAAACTGATTTCCAAAGGCAAACGGCATATCGTTGTCGGAGGACTCAGAGTAACTCCACACGCCGGACTTGGGAATTAGGCCAGTAGTCGTGGCATACTCCCCGTCAGAGGTGGAAACACCCCACAGAGGTGTATAGAAATTGTCGCATATGATCCCCTCGTGGGACAGCTTCCAGAGGGCAGGGGTCCGCTCCGGGTCCAGAATCTGATCCGAGAAGGCCTCTGCCACAATCCAGATCAGGTTCTTCCCTGCAAAACGACCGGTCCATTGATTTTCCAAAGTGGGCTCCACTTTAGAGAAGTATCTGTGCATGTCTACCAGCTCCGGGTCCTCTGCGTCCCGCATCTCCAACGCCTCGAAGTCGATATCCAGAACATGGGCCTGTAGCTCCTCCTCCCCCATGGCCTCCTGATCCTTCAGGGCATGGCGGAAGGACCGCGCCTCCAGCTTGGGAAACACCTGATCGTCTGGGTCGATACCGAAAATCACCCGTCGGATCTCCAGCTGCGTCTGGGTCATCATGCCAAAGTTTTCTACCTCTAGCACTGGGACCGCCGCCTGAAAATAGATATACCGCAGGGACAGCACGCCCCAGCTACAGCACAGCACCATGAGCATCCCCAGCAGTTGGACAGAAAGCGCCAAAACCGCCCAGCGCAGCCGCATCCGGGGACGCATTGTCTGTTCTGCAAAGAGGTTCTCCCGCAGGAGACATGCCAGCATCACCGGGATTGAGAGCATGAGGATCGGGGTCCAATTCATCATAATCTCTCCCACCGCCATATCTCCAAAAGACCCCGCTACCATCGCCATTTTAGTCAGAGAAAACAGCGTCAAGAAGGTCTTGAATAGGCGGTAGTAGATAGCCTGGGAACCCATCCACACAGAAAGCAGCGCGGTGCAGAGGACCAGCAGCCTGTGCCCGATCCGTCCGCCCACTCCTCCGCATAGAAGGCCCAGCAGCAGCGCAATGGGAATGGAAAAGACCAGGGTAAAAAAGGCCCCAGCCCATGTGACCTCATAAAAGCAGTAGAGCTTCAGGAAGATCTCCTCATAATAAATTACCAACAGAAAAAACGCGGAGGGTGCCGCTAGCTTTTTCCAGGTCCTCCACTGGCTCACGGCCTCTGCATAGAGGTTTTTGCCCCTTTGATACAGATTTTTCATATATAAAAACAGGCCCATAAAAGCGGACTTCCTTACCTCAGATGTCTCTCCGGCGCCAATGCGCCCATCTGATAAGGCCCATTTTACCCGATACGCTCCCCTCTGTCAATCTCCAGCGAGGCCCGGTTCTCAGCGGCGGCTGAGCCGGCGGTCCTGCCGTCTGTCCGTGTCTCAGCTCTGGCGGAATCTCTCCTTGCTGTGCTGGAATAAAGGTCTCTTTTCTTAAAATTATAGCAAAAAAGTGACTTATCTCTCTGTTCTTCTTGCAATTTTCAGTAGAAATACCTCTTTACATTTGTTAATTCTGTGCTATACTAAAACCGCTTTTGGGCGGCGGGTAAGTCACGCATATCCGCTGTTCTGAAGCAGAATTGTGCCCATCGGCGTGTGGGCATAGAAGCGTCCTGCCGCTTTTCTTTTATCGCATATCGGCAATAAAAACAGAGCGCCAGGACACTTCAAACAGAATAAAGGAGAGTGTGTGTATGATAACCTTTGTCATCGGCCTGGTTATCCTCTTCGGCGGCGCTGCCCTTTACGGCAAGTTCTGCGAAAAGGTGTTCGGTCCTGACGACCGCGCAACCCCGGCCTACGCAAAGCAGGACGGCGTGGACTATGTGCCCATGCGCTGCTGGAAGAACAGCCTGATCAACCTGCTGAACATTGCAGGCACCGGCCCTATCCTGGGTCCTATTCAGGGCATCCTGTTTGGCCCTATTGCATTCATCACCATTCCGATCGGTAACATCATCGGCGGTGCAATGCACGACTATTTCTGTGGTATGATCTGCCTGCGTGACGGCGGTACTCAGATGTCCGAGATGATCCGGAAATACACCAACAGGGGTATTTTCACTGTGTACAATATCTTTGTGTGTGTACTGCTGCTGTTGGTGGGCGCTGTGTTTGTGTACACCCCCGGCGACATCGCCGCCAAGCAGGTGTTCCAGTTCTCCGGCGCCGCCGACGACCCCACCACTTGGATCATCTACGGTGTGATTTTTGCCTACTATCTCATCGCCACTGTGTTCCCCATTGACGCCATCATCGGCCGCATTTACCCCATCTTTGGTGCGATCCTTCTGTTCTCCGCTGTGGGCGTGTTCGTGGGCATCTTTGCTCTGGACTTCCCCCTGCTGAACATCTGGGACGAGTGGGTGGCTCCCGCCGCTTTTGTTATGAAGGACGGCGTTCAGGAGGCCTTCAGCTATCAGAACTATTTTGATGCCGGCCACTTTATCCCTGTGTTTTTCGTCACTGTGGCCTGCGGCATCCTGTCTGGCTTCCACTCCACCCAGACTGCTATCATCAGCCGTACCGTCAAGAGTGAGAAGCAGGGCCGCATGACCTTCTACAACATGATGGTTCTGGAGGGCTTCATCGCAATGGTGTGGGCCGCCGGCGCCATGGGTGTGTACAATCTGGGCCTTCAGGCTGCCGACACCAACCTGGCTACCGATACCATTGGTGTGGTTTGCCGCACCATCCTGGGCAATGTGGGCGGCGTGATTGCTCTGCTCGGTGTAATCGTCCTGCCCATTACCTCCGGCGACACCGCTCTGCGCGCTCTGCGTCTGACCTTGTCTGAATCCCTGCACCTGGACCAGTCCACTAACGCCAAACGCCTGGGCTTAGCTGCTCCTGTGTTCGCTCTGGTGGCCGCCATCATTGTGTGGGCTAAGATCGACTCCAACGGCTTCCAGATGCTGTGGCGGTACTTCGCCTGGTCCAACCAGACTCTGTCCCTGTTTGCCTTCGTGTGCATCTCTGTGTGGCTGTTTGAGAGCGGCAAGTCCAAGTATGTGTGGATGCCCTTAATTCCCGGCGCCTTCTACACCTTCATCTGCTCCAGCTTTATTTCCAATGCCACCATCGGTTTCACCCTCCCCTGGAGTGTTGCCTACCCCATCGGCGCTGTTCTGACCATCGCTTATGTTGTGGCCATTGTGACCTATGGTAAGAAGCGTGCCGCGCGCAAGGCTCTGCAGCACTGATTCTTTTCCGCAAAGTAATCCCCATACATCCATCAAGCAGGGCGGCCCTGAAATTCTTCAGGGCCGCCCTGCTCCTCTTTTCCTCCAAAGTTGGCCA
>CALXGD010000021.1 GCA_944387745.1 uncultured Oscillospiraceae bacterium | reverse complement strand
CCCTCACCAGGGTGCCAGTGCTGGGGGTGGTCCCCTGGCTGGACTTGGACCTGGACGAGGAGGACAGCCTGTCCTCCCGCTTCTCCGCCCAGAGGGCGGGAAAACCTCTGGATGTGGCCGTTATCCGCCTGCCCCGCATCTCCAACTTTACGGATTTTGCCCCCCTGGCGCGCCACCCGGCGGTGGGGGTGCGGTATGTCGCCCGGCCGGAGGAGCTGGGGACGCCCGACCTGGTGATCCTCCCCGGAACCAAGAGCACCATGGCCGACCTGCGCTGGCTGCGTCAGAGCGGCCTAGAGGTCGCCGTCCAAAGGCTGGCTGCCGCCGGCGTGCCGGTGATGGGCGTCTGCGGCGGCTATCAGATGCTGGGAAAAACTCTGTCCGACCCGGAGGGGGCGGAGGGGGGCGGGCACATGGCCGGGCTGGGCCTGCTGCCGGTGGACACGGTGTTCCGGCGGGAGAAAACTCGGACCCAGGCCGCCGGGACCCTTCCGGCGTGGGAGGGGGTTTTCGCCCCCCTGTCCGGCCTGCCCTATGAGGGCTATGAGATTCACATGGGGGTGAGTGGGGGCCTGTTCACGGTCCGGGACCGGGTGCTGGGCACCTACCTCCACGGGCTGCTGGACTCCGGGCCGCTGCTCCAGGCTCTGGTCGCCCTGCTGCTGCGGGAGAAGGGGCTGGACGGGGTGCTGTCCACCCCGGAGCCGGAGGACCTGCGGACCTATAAGGACCGGCAGTACGATAAGCTGGCCGCCGCCCTGCGGGAGAGCTTGGATATGGAGGCCGTCTACCGCATTTTGGAGAGGGGGGTATGACGGAGCTTTACAGAAGCGCCGTCGTCCGCCTGGAGGGAAGGAGAGAAATGCCCGATGATTTACCGCTGTGTCAATGAAGCCTGCCATTTTTGGGGAGAGGGGGAGGCCATTCCGGAGACATGTCCCCGGTGTGGGAGCCCCATAGTCTCTGTGGAGAAGGTCCAGATGACCGGGGATGACTGGTCCGCCCTTGGGGTGTTCTGGATGGACCAAGACGGAGGAGAGGCGCGGGCCCTGTCCTGCTTCCGGCAGTCCGCCGAGCTGGGGAGCGGCTGGGGCACCTGCAACCTGGGCCTGTGCATGGAGCAGGGGATCGGGGTGAAGGCCGACCCCCGGCAGGCCTTCTGGCTCTACCAGCAGGCGGTGGAGATGGGCAGTCTGTCCGCCCTGTGCAATCTGGGTGTGTGCTATGAGGACGGGATCGGCACGGCGCCAGACCCCAAGCAGGCGGCGGAGCTCTATCATCAGGCGGCCAACTATGGCTCCGCCCGGGCCCAGAAGCTACTGGCCCGCTGCTACAGCCAGGGGACCGGTGTGGAGCGGGATCTGAAGAAGAGCTTCCGATGGCTGCGCATGGCGGCCATGCAGGGGGATGTCTCCAGCCAGACCGGCCTGGCCAAGCACTATGAGTTTGGCATCGGCACCCGGCAGGATCCCAAGCTGGCGGTGGCCTGGTATCAGAAGGCGGCTCAGGCGGGGGACCCAGAGGGACTGTGCTGTCTGGGCTGGCTGACGGAGCAGGGCAAGTGGGTGAAAAAGGACCTGGAGCAGGCGGTAGCGCTCTACCGCCGGGCGGCGGAGCAGGACCTGCCCAGAGGGCTGCTCCTGCTGGCCAACTGCCTGCTCCGGGGAGTCGGTGTCCCTGCGAATCCGGAGGAGGCCGCGGCCTACTATCGGAGAGGGGCGGAGCTGGGAGACGGAAAGGCCATGTGCGGCCTGGGCTTCTGCTATGAGGAGGGGACCGGCGTCCCCCAGAGCTGGGAGCAGGCGGTGGAGTGGTACAGGAAGGCCGCACGGTCCGGGGAGGCCCGGGCCATGGGCAATTTGGCCTGGTGCTATGACAACGGAAAGGGCGTCGAGCAGAGCCAGGGGGAGGCCGCCCGCTGGTATCAGCGGGCGGCGGAGGGGGGCGACATGCGCTCCATGTTCTGCTACGCCTACTGCTGCGAGTACGGAGAGGGCATCGACGCGGATCTGGACCAGGCGGTCCGCTGGTATCGCCGGGGGGCTGAGCTGGGGGAGGACATGTCCATGCTCAGCCTGGGGCGCCTCTATGAGAACGGCAAGGGCGTGGAGCAGAGCTGGGACCAGGCGGCGGCCTGGTATCGGAAGGCGGCCCAGGCCGGCAATTCCAGAGCAATGGGCTGTCTGGCCTGGTGCTTTGCCAACGGAAAGGGCGTGCCGCTGGACAACAAAAAGGCCGCCCAGTGGTATGAGAAGGGGGCCCGGGAGGGCAGTCTCCAGTGTATGTACGATTACGGCGTGTGCCTCCTTCGCGGGGACGGAGTAAAAAAGGACCTGGACCAGGCCGTGCAGTGGCTTCAGCGGGCGGCGGAGCAGGACTATCCCTATGCCATGTTTACCCTGGGCTGGTGCCGGGCGGAGGGTGTCGGGCTCCCCCAGGACTGGACGGAGGCGGCCAAGTGGTATCTCCGGGCGGCCCAGCTGGGGAGTAAGAGCGCCATGGTGAACCTGGGCCTATGCTATGAGCACGGAAACGGGGTGCCCCAGGATCTGGAACAGGCGGTCATGTGGTATCAGCAGGCCGCTGACCTGGGCCAGCCCTCTGCCATCTGTCTGCTGGGCCTGTGCTATCAGAACGGCTCCGGAGTCCCGCAGGACGACCAGAAGGCGGTGGAGCTGTTCCGCCAGGCTGCCGGCCTGGGGGACGCCTCCGCCATGGGGGATTTGGGCTGGTGCTATGAGAAGGGGCGCGGCGTGCCCCAGGACTGGGCTCTGGCGGTGGAGTGGTACAGAAGGAGCGCGGCGGCGGGTAGCGGTCAATCCATGGGCAACCTGGCCTGGTGCTATGAGCACGGAAAGGGGGTATCCCAGGACTGGGCGGAGGCGGTCCGCTGGTATCAGAAGGGGGCGGACGCGGGAGACTCCCGGTCGGCGAGGTGGCTTCAGTTTTGGGAGAGGGCCGTGTCCATGGAGGATGAGACCCAGGCCGTGGAGCGCTTCCGGCGGCAGGCAGAGGAGGGCAGCTCCGAAGCCATGCGCCGGCTGGCCCTGTGCTATGAGATAGGGGACGGGGTGCCCCAGGATTTGGGACTGGCGGCGGAGTGGTATCGGAAGGCTGCCCTGATCGGAGACGCCCTGTCTATGGGCTGCCTGGCCTGGTGCTATGAGCAGGGCCGGGGAGTGAGCCGGAGCCCGGAGTTGGCCGCCCTGTGGTATCAAAAGGGGGCCCAGGAGGGGGATGCGCGCTCCATGTACCGCTGGGCCCGGTGCCTGGAGACAGGCTCCGGTGTGCCCCAGGACTGGACAGAGGCGGCCAAGTGGGATCGCCTGGCCGCCCAGAAGGGGGACGGGGCCGCCATGTACGCCCTGGGCCGGTGCTATGAGACGGGCTCCGGCGTGGAACAGAGCCAAGCGGAGGCTAGGAGCTGGTATTTTAAGGGGATGCAGGCGGGGGACCTCCGAGCCCGGGACGCCTGGCTGGAGGAGCCGGTGCCGGAGGGCGGGCCGGAGGATGGGCCGCTGGACAATCTCCGGCAGGCGGCCCGGAGCGGGGACACAGAGGCCATGTATCGCATGGGCCTCCGCTGCGAGCTTGGCCGGGAGCTCCAGCCAGATCCGGAGCAGGCCCTCCACTGGTATCGCCAGGCCGCCGCCGGGGGGCACACCCGCGCCCTGTACCGGATGGGGCGGTGCTACGCCCAGGGGATCGGCACGGCCCAGGATATGGGCCAGGCGGCGGAACTCTACCAGGCCGCCGCCCAGCGGGGAGATCCGGATGCCATGTCTGGCCTGGCCCAGTGCTATGAGCGGGGGGAGGGAGTCCCGCAGGACGGCCAGGAGGCCGCCAAGTGGCGACAGAGAGAGCAGGAGGCCCGGAAAGGCCGGACGAAATGACCAGGAGACGGTCTGCCGTCAGCCCCTAAATTTCCGGGGATTGACAGAGGGGACAGCTTCCGGTACAATACCCCATTGACACAGTGGCCAAGGACAAGAGGAGAATGATATGTTTCAAGTGATTCGGACAGAGGGGAGGGCGCGCCGGGGGGTGTTCACCTGTCCCCACGGGACGGTGCGGACCCCGGTCTTTATGAACGTGGGCACCCAGGGGGCCATCAAGGGGGCGGTGTCCGCCTTTGATCTCAAGGAGATCGGCTGCCAGGTGGAGCTGTCCAACACCTACCATCTGCACCTGCGCCCTGGGGATGGAGTGGTGAAGGAGCTGGGGGGGCTGCACAGGTTTATGGGCTGGGACGGCCCTATGCTCACCGACAGCGGCGGGTTTCAGGTGTTCTCCCTCTCCGGCCTGCGGAAAATCACCGAGGAGGGCGTCACCTTTGCCTCCCACATCGACGGCCAGCGCATTTTCATGGGGCCGGAGGAGTCCATGCAGATCCAGTCCAACCTGGGCAGCGACATCGCCATGGCCTTTGACGAGTGCGTGGAAAACCCCGCCCCCCGGGAGTATGTGCAGAAATCGGCGGAGCGCACCTACCGCTGGCTGGAGCGGTGTGTGGCGGAGCACCGGCGGCTGAACGAACAGCCGGACTGCGTGAACCCGGGGCAGCTGCTCTTTGGCATCAACCAGGGGGGGACGTACCCGGATATCCGGCAATGGCACATGGACCAGATCGCCCAGCTGCCCTGTGACGGCTACGCCATCGGCGGCCTGGCGGTGGGGGAGCCAACCCAGACCATGTATGACATCATTGACGCGGTGGAGCCCCACATGCCGGCGGACAAGCCCCGGTATCTCATGGGGGTGGGAACCCCCTCTAATATCATTGAGGGAGGGGCGCGCGGCGTGGACTTCTTCGACTGCGTCATGCCCGCCCGGAACGCCCGACACGGAAAGCTGTATACCTGGCGGGGGACCATCAACATCAAAAATGAGAAGTATAAGCTGGACCCTCTACCCATCGACCCGGAGTGTTCCTGCCCCGTGTGCCGGAACTTCTCCCGGGCCTACCTGCGGCACCTGATGACGGCGGGGGAGATGCTGGCCATGCGCCTGGCGGTCCTCCACAACCTGTACTTCTACAACTCCCTCATGGCCCGCATCCGGGACGCCCTGGACAGCGGGACCTTTGCGACCTTCCGCACCCAATATTCCAGCCTTCTGGACCGGAAGGCGGAGGAACGGGAATAAAATTTGGGAATGAGGGGCTCCCTTTTCAAGATAAATGGTGATTTTGCGGAAAGAAAATTTCTGTCAGGTCAATTTAAAGGGATTTCAAATTTATTTGATGTTACAAGAACGCATGTAATCATGTATGTTGTATGTAAATCGACTAACTATGCAAGACAGCCACAAGCACAAGGTAAGTCGCCTTTGCTTGTGGCTGTTTTTAAGTTAGGGATTGCTATTTGGTGAAACTGACGGAATTTTGGCCGTTACTATGCATCTTAAAGGAGGAATGAGGATGATAAAAATTGACATTTTTTGAAAAGCGAGTATAATTTAAGAGACTTTTGCTGACCGCCGGATTTCTGTGGATGGGCTGTGTGGACAGACAGAGGGCTGGCGGCCTGTGTTGTGTGTGGAGAGATTTTCCATAGATAGGAAAAGCAAGGAGAATGTACCATGAAATACGTGCGGATGTGGATTGCTCTGGCTCTATCTGCGTCCCTGTGTGGGTGCGGCACCCTGCCGGTCCAGGCCACGGGGAGGCAGATGTCCGAAAACCTGGCCTTCCTCCGGGAGGACGGCCAGGTGGTGATCCAGTTTTCTTCCAACGGCGGCCAGGGAGAGGTTCCGGAACCGGTCTCCGTCCAGCTGGGGGAGCTGGTGGTACTGCCTGCGGCGGAGCTGACCGTCCCTCTGGGTCAGGAGGAGTGGCGGTTTGTGGGCTGGGCAGAGGCGATCAACGCCGCCCTGCCGGACTACCTGCCAGGTGAGAGCTTTACAGCGGAGGGAAATCTGACTCTGCACGCCATCTACTCCCTGGAGGACTGCCGAGTCACCTACCGCACGGAGGGAACGACCACTACCGAGATGGTGAAGGTGGGGGAGATCCCCAGCCAGGTGCCCCCCCTTCCAGAGGGATACCTGGGGTGGCGGAACGAGAGAGGCCAGGCGGTGGACCCTGCTTCCACGGCCATCTGGGGCGATCAGGTGTTCACCGCCTATCAGACTGTCCAGCTGAATAAGCAGGACCACAGCAAGTACATGGACGGGGCGGCGGACGGCCTGTTCCATCCGGAGCAGTCCATGACCCGGGCGGAGGCCGCCCAGGTCCTCTACGGCCGGCTGGCGGAGATTCCGCCGGAGCGGGTCTCCTACGCAGACGTGCCGGCAGATGCGTGGTATGCCCCGGCGGTGGGTGTCCTGGGCGCCATGGGAGTGCTGGACCAGCCGGCCGGCGGCCTGTTCCGGCCCAATGACGCCATCACCCGGGGAGAGCTGGCCCTGTTCCTAGAGGACTTCCTCCCCCAGCCGGAGGAGCCCATGACCTTCTCCGACGTACCTGCTGGCAGCCGCTACTATACGGCCGTGGGCACCGCGGCGGCGGCGGGGCTGTTCAGCGGCTATCCCGACGGCTCCTTCCACCCAGATGCCCCCTTGTCCCGGGCGGAGGCCACAGTGGTGTTCAACAATCTCCTGGAGCGGGAGCCGGATTCCGGCGCCATCGGAAGCGCCCCAAACCTGCGGATCTTCCCGGACGTGTCTCCCAGCCACTGGGCCTATCAGCCTATTATGGAGGCCACCGTCTCCCACACCTATACCACCGCTCTGGGCCATGAGATGTGGGACCAGGTGACCACAGAGACCACCGTCCTCCCGGACGGGTACTACCACTTTGGCGACTGGCTCTATCGGGTGCGGAACGGGG
Source organism: uncultured Oscillospiraceae bacterium (assembly GCA_944387745.1). The sequence goes on along the minus strand of CALXGD010000021.1, from coordinate 9,847 downwards.
TCTTTCTCCGCTCTGTCACGGCAGACAATTTTACCTATGACGCCCAGGGCCGGTATACCACCGGATCCGCCGAGCTGGACGAGAAGCTCCACCGCATCATCAGCACCTATACAAACGACTCCATGACCCGGGACCAAAAGCTGCGGGCCCTCTATAACTATGTGCGGGACGAGTTTACTTATTTGAAGCGTCCCCTAGTGTCCAAGGGGCAGACCGGCTGGGAGCCGGCCTACGCTGAGGAGTTTCTGCGCCTGGGCCGGGGCAACTGCTATAGCTTTTCTGCCACCTTCTGTCTGCTGGCCAGGCAGCTGGGTCTGCCCGCCTATACAGTGGTGGGCGGCCTGGGGGCCAGCGCCAGTCCCCATGGCTGGGTGGAGATAGAGCTGGACGGCACGGTGTACATGTTTGATCCCCAGCTGGAGTGGCGCTATCTCCACGACTATGGGCGCACGGGGTATAACCTCTTTAAAATGCTCCCCAGTCAGGCCCGCTTTATCTATGTGCGGTAGGCCGCCGGGTGAGGATGCGGTATGGTATTTAGTTCGCCTATTTTTCTGTTCGCCTTTCTGCCGGTGACCTATCTGGGCTACCGCCTTCTGCCCAATCTGAAGCTGGGCAACGCCTGGCTCACTCTGGCCAGCTTGGTGTTCTTTTCCTTTGGGCAGCTGCCCTATCTGGTGCTGCTGCTTATCAGTGTGTCCATCAATTACGGCTTCGGGCTGTGGCTCCAGTCCGACTCTCATCACCGCCGTCTGGCGGCGGGAATGGCGGCGGCGGCCAATCTGCTGCTGCTGGGCACCTTCAAATATGTGGACTTTGTGATTTCCACCGTGAACGGCCTCACAGGGGCCGGACTGGAGCTGACGGGCATTGTGCTGCCCATCGGGATCTCCTTCTACACCTTTCAGGGAATGAGCTACGTCATCGACGTGTACCGCCACCCGGAGTGGGGCACCCGGGATTTTGGAAAGCTGCTGCTGTACATCTCCTTTTTTCCCCAGCTTATCGCCGGCCCCATTGTGATCTATCACGATGTGGCGGCCCAGATTGACGCCCGGACCATCCAGCCGGAGGACACCCTCTGCGGGCTGCGCCGGTTTATCCTGGGCCTGGGGAAGAAGATGCTGCTGGCCAACTCGGTGGGAGAGGTGGCCGACGAGGTGTTCGCCCTCTCCGGCGGGGAGCTGGACGTCCGTCTGGCCTGGCTGGGGGCTGTGTGCTACACGCTACAGATCTATTTTGATTTCAGCGGCTACAGCGATATGGCCATTGGCCTGGGGCGCCTGTTCGGCTTCCATTTCTTTGAAAACTTCAATCTCCCCTATACCGCCGGCTCGATCAAGGAATTCTGGCGGCGGTGGCACATCTCCCTGAGCTCCTGGTTCCGGGACTATCTGTACATCCCTCTGGGAGGCAGCCGAAAGGGTAGGGGGCGCACCGGCTTAAACAAGCTGATCGTCTTTTTTGCCACCGGACTCTGGCACGGGGCCAACTGGACCTTCGTGCTGTGGGGGCTGTGGCACGGCCTGTTCTCCACCCTGGAGGGGGCCGGCGTCATCCCCAGACGGCTGACCCGGTCCTGGCTGGGACATGTGTATACCATGCTGGTGGTGATTTTGGGCTTCACCCTCTTCCGGGCGGACAACCTGACCCAGGCCGTCGGAATGTTTGCCGCCATGTTCACCGGCTTTCACCTTGCGCCTGCCAACACCCTGCGACTCATCGCCCTGCTGGACGCCAAGACGGTGTTCCTGCTGGCCGCGGCTGTGCTGTTTGCCTTTGGCCTGCCCCAGAGGCTGTGGGCGGCGCTTGAGAGCCGGGGGATCCCTCAGCAGGCGGAGAGCGCCATGTGCGCGGTGGGATACAGCGCCCTCTTTGGAGTGAGCGTGCTGACCTTAGCGGGGGCTACCTTCAACCCCTTTATCTATTTTCAGTTCTGAGGAGGGGTGGGGATGAAGCAGAAAACGAAAGCCCGCATCGCCCTGACTGCCTTCCTTGGGGTCTGTCTGCTCCCCTTTGCTGGGATGCTTCTGCTCCCGGAGGGGGAGGCGGCAGCAAATCAGAGCCTTGCCCCGGCCCCCCGGCTCTTTTTGGAGGACGGCAGCTTCAATTTTGACGTGCTGGACGAGGTGACCGACTATGTGGCGGACCACTTCGCCTTCCGGCAGGAGCTGATCACCGCCTCCGCCCGGCTGGATGCGGCGGCCTTCCATGTGTCCAACCAGAGCGACGTGCTGCTGGGGAAGGAGGGCTGGCTCTTCTACCAGGAGACGGCGGCCGATTACCTCCGCGCCCAGCCGCTGAGTGAGCAGCAGCTCTTTGGGGCGGCTCGCACCCTGGCCCTGCTCCAGGAGTATGCCGCCCAACAGGGGGCGGAGCTGTATGTGACCGTGGCCCCCAACAAGGCCTCCCTCTATCCGGAGTATCTGCCCTATCTAGGGGAGCCCTTGGAGGGGAAGGACGATGTGGATCGGCTGCTCCCCTATCTGGAGGAGCAGGAGGTGGCCTATCTGGATCTATTTACCCCCTTCCGGGAGACGGAGGAGGTGCTCTACTACCGCACGGACTCCCACTGGAACGTGCGGGGGGCGGCCCTGGCCCACGACACACTGATTGCCAGCCTGGGCAAGACCGACCAGGAGCCCTTCTTCTCCGGGACATACCACCAGGGGGAGCCCCACCTGGGGGATTTATATGAGATGCTCTATCCCACCGGCGGGGAGAGGGAACCGGACGCGGCCTATGACCGACCCTTCACCTTCTCCTATGTGCGGCCCATCCGCAGCGCCGAGGACCAGCTCATTCAGACGGAGAACCCGGACCGGAGCGGCAGTCTGCTCATGTTCCGGGACTCCTTCGGCAACCTGTTGCATACCTTCTTAGCGGACGCCTACGGACAGGCGACCTTCTCCAGGGCCATGCCCTACACCATGTCCCTGCTGGACCAGACGAGGGCGGACACGGTGCTCATCGAGATCGTGGAGCGCAACCTGGACTGGTGGGCCACCCAGGCCCCCATCTTCCCGGCCCCGGAGCGGGTGCTCACCGGCACGCCCCCAGTGGGGGAGGCCCAGGTCCAGTATTCCGTCACGGAGGACGGCCTGCTCTCCGGGTACACCCGCCTGGAGGGCCGCGTCACCGGGGCGGTGGATGAAAATTCCCCCGTGTATGTAAAATTGGGGGAGCGGCTGTACGAGGCCAGCCCTGTGGGGGCGGCGGGGGAGGGGACCCCCTTCACCCTGTACGTGCCCCAGGAGGAGGCCCGGCTGACCCCGGAGCTCCTGTACCAATTTGACGGACAGCTCCAGACCACTGGAGCGGCCCGGTGACCAAAAGCGACACATTTCGGAAAGGAACCTGATGTAACATGAAGAAGAGAACCATTGCCCTGCTGCTGGCCATCACTCTGCTGGGCGGCCTCACCGCCTGCGGCGGTGAGAGCGCTTCCGCCTCCCAGAGCGCTGGGGACGCCTCCACCTCCACCTCCGCGGAGGGGGAGGACACCTCCACCGGCGCCTCCGTGGGAGACGCCTCTGTGAGCGGAGACTCCAGCGCCGACGCCTCCGTGTCGGAGGAGCAGGAGGAGCCAGATGAGGAGCCCGCCGTGGTGGAGGAGCCGGACGCCCCTGTGTCCCAGCCTGCACAGGGGACGGCCTCTGGCAGCTCCGATGAGCCCAGCGCATATCCGCCTGCGCCGGAGACTGACGTACCGCAGACCGAGGAGCCCACAGTGACTGCGCCCGAGCAGACCCAGGAGCCCGAGCCAGAACCTGAGTCGGAGCCTGTGGCCGCCACAGCGGATGCCGCCCGGGCCTACATCGGCCAGAATGTCTCCAGCCTTATCGCCGCCCTGGGCGCGCCCATGAGCAGCTCCTACGCCCCCAGCTGTCTGGGCCCCGGGGAGGACGGAGAGCTGTTCTATGATGGCTTCACCGTGTACACCTATCGTGAGGATGGCGTAGAGACGGTGGAGGACGTACTGTAGAGATCCATGACAGGGCGGAACGCCCGATGACGCAAAGAAGTAAGGAGTACAATATGCGGAAACAATGGACGGCCCTGGCGCTGGCGGCGGCGATGCTGCTCACCGCGGCCTGCGGCCGTCAGATACAGCCCCAGGAGGATGAGCCGGCCAGCTCCGCCTCCCACCAGCAGACCCAGCCCCCCGCACAGGAGGAGCACCTGCCGGAGGAGGAGCCTGCGCCAGTAAAGGAGGTTCCCAAGTGGGAGACCAACCGCACACTGGAGCATCTGCCCGACAGCTACAGCGGCCTGGAGCTCCCTGTCCAGGGGGCTACAGGGTACGCCTCCATTGAGCTGCCCCTGTGGGCGGCGGTGGAGGACTATGAGGCGGCAAAGCTGGCTGTGGAGGAGTGGGAGGAGGCTCAGCGGCTGGCGGAGGAACAGGCTGCGGCTCAGGCCGGCGCCCAGCAGGGACAGGTCCCGCCTGGAGATCCGGGGGCGGTGCAGCAGCCCCCGGCCGGCAGCGGCACAGAGGGCCAGGGCGCCCCTGCACCTGTCGACAGCGCAGTCCAGGGAACGGAAGAGCCCATCTCACCACCGGGGACGGAGGAACCCGCCTCCCAGCCGGGAGCGGAGGGGACATCCTCCGCCCAACAGGGACAGCCTGATGTCTCCGGCCAGGCGGCCCCCTCCGGCGAGAACCCGGAGGCGCCGGAACCCCCCTCCGCCCTGCCTGGGGAGGGGGAGCCCGCCGCTCCGGAGCAGCCGGACCCCTCCGCGTCGGTACAGCCTCCTGGGACGGAGGACCCCTCGGCTCCCCAGGAGGGGGGACAGGGGACTTCGACCGGAGAGGCGGTCCCTCCGGAGGAGGAAGAGGAAGTCCCCACGCTCACCGACGGGGCAATAACCCTTCTGCCTCCGGGCACCCCCTTTACCGTTCTGCGGGAGGAGGGGGAGTGGTGGCAGATCGCCGTAGAGGCGGACTACTATGAGGATGAGGAGGAGACCATCCTGGCCCACGGCGAGCTCACCGGGTGGGTGGAGCACAGGTACTGCCTGATTAACCTGCCCGACGTGATCCCGTCGATCATCTATGACGCCACCAACAGCTATTCCTCCCATTTCAGGTCCTGCGGAAAGCGGATCCCGGAGGTGACGGGCGAGGCGTTCTATCCCAGTAAGACCTACAACGCCCGTCTGCATAAGATGGAATATATGATGCCGGTGCTCTACTCCATGGCCTTCCACCTGCGCGCGGCTCAGCAGGCCGCCCTGTCTGAGGGCAACAGCCTGATCCTCTATGAGGGCTACCGGCCCCACGTGGTGCAGACCAAGGTGCTCTCCGCTCTGTCCGCCCTCACCCGGACGGACCCGGAGGTGAAGGAGGCGGTGACCGGGGAGCCCTGGGAGATCTCCTGGTTTATCTCCGGGGGGTACTCCAACCACCAGCGGGGCTTTGCTGTGGACGTGGGTCTGGCTAAGGTGACGGCCACAAAGGAATACACCACCGGCGGCCTGCGCTATGTGCGGGTGTGGGACTTTGAGCGCTATGAGATGCCCACCCCCATCCATGAGCTCAGCCGGGCGGCGGCCACCTTTACCGCCCCGGTGATGATTCACTCCGCCACCGCCTGGAAGAGCGCGGAGCTCTCCCCCAATATGAATGAGCCGGCTCTGGGCCTACAGCGCTACTGCACCGGAGCGGAGCTCACCCCCCTGGCTTCGGAGTGGTGGCACTTCAATGACCTGGGGGCCAGGAGCCAGGTGCTGGAGCACCTGGGGATCGGGGATTTTGTCATCTCCAGTGTCCGCAGCGCGGCCCCGGGATGAGGCAAAATCCTATGTACAGAAAAAGAAGCGGCCCGCCGTTCGGCGGGCCGCTTTGGTATTTTGTCATTTTAGGAGAGGGGTCGGGCGGACAGAGGGGCGGTCAGCCCTCCTCACACCAGCCCTTGCACACGTCGATCCAGCCCAGGCTGTGGGAGTACTCCTCCAGCTCATCGCAGGTGAGCTCAATGGCGGAGTTGGAGCTGCCGGCGGCGGGGAACACCGTGTCAAACCGCTTCAGGGACACGTCCAGATAGGTCTTGACGCCCTCCGGGTTGGCGAAGGGACACACGCCCCCCACCGCGTGGCCTGTCATCTCCTGGGCCTGCTCCGGAGTGAGCATCTTGGCCTTGGTGTGGAACAGCGCTTTATATTTGGGGTTGTCAATCTTGGCGTCTCCGGCGGTCACAATCAGCACACAGGCGTCGTCCACCAGAAAGGACAAGGTCTTGGCGATCCGGGCGGGGATGACGCCCAAGGCCTGGGCAGCCAGCTCCACAGTGGCGCTGGAGACGGGAAACTCCAGCACGTCCTCCTCCCGGCCCAGGGTGCGGAAATAGGCGCGGACTCGTTCAATAGACATCTCTTATTCCTCCAGCTTCTTTTGTGTCTTGGCCAAAAATCGGTCGTCCGTGATGAGAAAACGCTCATGGACGCCCTGACCGATGGGGCCCCGCTCGTCATAGGCGGCCACCCGGAAGGTGATCTTCCGCCCCTCCACCGCCGTGACCTCGCTCTCCGCCCAGACCTTGAGCCCGACGGGGGTGGCGGAGCTGTGGGTGACGTTCAGCATGGTTCCCACAGAGCCCTCCCCACAGGCCAGACAGGGGACCAGGGAGGTCCAGGCGGCCTTCTCCATAAGGGCGGTCATGGCTGGGGTGGCAAAGACGGGCAGCGTACCGGAGCCCAGGGCCTGCGCGGTGTTCTCTGCCCGGACCACATCCTCCGCCCGGCCCTTCATTCCTACTTCAATGGACATTGGTAAAGCTCTCCTTTACAGCGTTTGCAGCGCATCCCCGGCCTCCCCGCCTGGAGGGGCGGGGAGCGGGATGCGTCAAGCTGTCTTATTGTACTCCCATTCGCCAGAAAAATCCAGCCTTCCAGAGGAATTTTTCCCTCCCTCTGCCGGGGGTCTCCCGGTCAGGAGTTGAGTGTCACAAAGTCTCCCTTTGCGTAGCCGGTGGTCCCCTGATAGCGGACCAAGTACCAGTCCCCGGCGTCATTGAGGATGGTGAGGGGAGCGCCGTCCGGGGCCTGGGCCAGGATCGCGGCGTTCATCTCCGGCCGGGAGCGGATGTTCAGAACCCCCCACTCCACGTCCACCTGCCCGGCCCGGCTGGGCCCCGGCGTCAGGAAGGGGATGTCAAAGAAGTCGGTGAGGGACAGCACCAGGTTGCGGGCCACCGCGTCCAGATTTCCCTTGATCCACTGGGCGTCCTCCAGGTTGTCGTGGTAGCCCAGCTCCAGAAAGGCGGAGGGGGCCCGCACCCGGCGCACCTCTCCGATGGCGGTGGTGGACCGGGTCTGCACCAGGCTGGGGATGGGGTAGACCGCCTTCAAATTGTTGGCGATGATGGTGGAGGCCCGCTGTCCCGGCTGGCTACCTGGGTAATAAAAGACCAGGATCCCCCGCGCCTGTCCGTACCTCCCCTCGGGGGCGGCGTTGGAGTGGAGGGCCAGGTGGAGGTCGTAGCTTCCGGCGTTGGAGGCGGCAATGGAGGAGGCGGCCGTCATGTCTGGGGTGTTGCGCACATACCGGATGCCGGAGGCGTCCAGATAGGGCTCCATTTTATCCGCCAGCAGGTTCATGTACTGCTCCTCTGTGCCGCCGTTCACGTAGTAGTTGCCCTCCTGGGTGGAGGGGGAGAGATAGATGATGGGCATGGGGCTTTACCTCCTGATTTTTTCCCATCCTATGCGCCGACGTCCGCCGCGGTGCCCGGTCCGACAGAGGGAATTGCAGAGAGAGAAACATAAACGTTAAGATTCTGAAAAAAGTCTTGACAAAATGAGGGTACAGTTGTAACCTATAGGCAGGTTACAGCTGTACCCTATCTGTAGGAGGGATTTCACATGAAGGAACTGGCGGCAAAGATCTCCGCCTCAGAGCTGGAGGTGCTAGAGGTGCTGTGGCAGGCGGACGCGCCCATGCCCATCGCCTCCATCCGAACTGCCCTGGAGGGCTCTCACCGCTGGGACGCGTCCACCGTCAAGACGCTGCTGCGCCGCCTGTGTGAGAAGCAGGCGGCGGCGGCGGAGAAGCGGGAGGTATTCTACTACCGCCCCATCCTCACCCGGGAGGAATATCAGGAGTGGTCCACCCGCTCCCTCATTGACCGGGTGTATCGGGGGAGCGCCAAGGAGCTGGTGGCCTCTCTGGTGGAGCGCTCGGAGCTGAGCCGCCGGGATCTGGAGGAGCTGCGGGCCATCCTGTACCCGGAAGAGGAGCAGGGCCGTGGCTGAGAGGATACTGGGAACGGTGCTCTCCCTGTCCCTGTCCGGGACCTGTCTCACTGCCCTGGGGGTGGTCCTTGTCCATTGGTTGGGCGGGCGGCTGTCCCCAGGTTTGCGGAGGCTGATGTGGGCCCTGATCCTAGTCCGGCTGCTGTGCCCCTGGAGTCCGCCCGGCGGCCTTTTAGACCTGGAGGCGGCGGAGCTGGGGCAGGTGACCGGTTCGGCGGAGCCCCTGGAGCAGGAGGGCATTTCAGTAGAAACAGAACAAAAATCGAACAAAGAAAAAATGGCCGCCGCAGGTCTGGGAGATGGCCTGCCGGCGGGGGAGGCCCTGTGCCTGATTTGGGCGGCCGGCTTTGGGATTTCCCTGGTTCGGCGGGGGGTGGCCTACCGGCGGATGGTCATGGCACTGGGGCCCACCCTCCGCCCTGCGGCAGCGGACACGGAGGAGCTGTATGGCCTCCTGACGGCGGGCTGTACCCGACCGCCCCGCCTCTGGGTGAGCGCCGCCGTCCCCTGTCCCATGGCAGTGGGACTGTTCCGGCCCGCCATTGTGCTGCCGGAGCTGGAATTCTCCCGGCAGGAGCTGGGAGGCGTTCTGGCCCATGAGCTGGCCCATTGGAGGCAGGGGGACCTGTGGCTAAAGCAGCTGTCCGCCCTGGCGGTGTCAGTCCACTGGTTCAACCCGGCGGTGCGGTACTTGGCTGGCCGTCTGGACCGGGACTGTGAGCTGGTCTGTGACCGGGCGGCTGTCCGGGGCCTGGACGAGGCCGGGAGGCTGTGCTATGGGGCGCTGCTGCTCCGCCTGGCGGCGGGGGAGGGCAGCCCCTCCGCGGCTCTGTTTTCCCAAAAGCGGCGGCTGGAAGAGAGGTTGAAAGCTGTGAAAGAATTCAAAAAGTACGGGCGTAAGGCCGTGGCGCTGGGGGCGGCGGTCTGTCTGACCCTGGCGGTCACCTCCACGGCTCTGGGCTCCTACACGGGACCGGAGGCGGTGAAGGAGGGGCTGGCAGAGCTTTCAGGCGGGGAGACGGCCACTCCAGAGATGCTGTCCTGGCCCCTGGAGGTGGGGGAGAGCGTGGAGGTGTCCGCCCTGTTTACCGGCCGCGTCCACCCCATCACCGGGGAGCGGCATGAGCACCGGGGCATCGACATTCCCCGGCCGGAGGGGACCGCGGTGCTGGCCGCGGCGGACGGCACGGTGCTGGAGGCGGGCTTCACCCCGCGGGAGGGGAACTATGTCCTGCTGGAGCACGGGGAGCTCACCACAAAATACACCCATCTCAAGGAGTGCTCCGCTGGGGTGGGGGAGAAGGTCTCCGTCGGGGAACAGATCGGACAGGTGGGCCGGACGGGAATGGCAACAGGCAGCCATCTGCACTTTGAGACGGAGGCTGCGGGGGTGCTGGTGGACCCCCTCACCCTTCTGGATGAAGGAGTGACCGTCCTGGTGGGATCCGTGGGACAATAGCCTGGCCGGGGGACAGATCCACGTAGGTTATTACTCCATAAAATAAAATTCCCAATTCGATTTTGTGTTCCCAGGTTCAAAAATTTTTCTTGCTGTTCCCGCCCCCTGCGGGGGCGGGAACACATAAAAGAATTG
>CALXGD010000020.1 GCA_944387745.1 uncultured Oscillospiraceae bacterium | reverse complement strand
GGCCCCCTCAGGCAGACATCCAGACCTACGAGGGCCCCGCCTGGCTGGGCATTGACGCTGGCTCCACCACCACCAAGCTGACCCTGATCACTGAGGACGGGGGACTGCTGTACACCTACTACCACTCCAACCTGGGCAATCCGGTGGCCATCGTGCTGGAGCAGCTGAAGCAGATCTACCAGCTGTGTGGAAGCCGCATTGAAATTCGGGGCGCCGCCGTCACCGGCTACGGTGAAGATTTAATTAAAAATGCCTTTAACTGTGATCTCGGCCTTGTGGAGACAGTGGCCCACTACAAGGCGGCCGCCCACTTCAACCCCCAGGTGGACTTCATCATCGACATCGGCGGCCAGGACATGAAGTGCTTCAAGATCCGCAACCGGGCAGTGGACTCCATCATGCTCAACGAGGCCTGCTCCTCCGGCTGTGGCTCCTTCATCGAGACCTTCGCCAAGGCTCTGGGCTACTCCATCGCCGATTTCGCCAAGCTGGGCCTGTTTGCGGAGCACCCGGTAAACCTGGGCTCCCGCTGCACTGTATTTATGAACTCCAGCGTAAAACAGGCCCAGAAGGACGGGGCCAGTGTGGAGGATATCTCCGCCGGACTGTCCATCTCCATTGTGAAGAACGCCATTTATAAAGTCATCCGGGCCGCCAACGCGGACGACCTGGGCAAGCATATTGTGGTGCAGGGGGGAACCTTCCTGAACGACGCGGTGCTCCGGGCCTTTGAACAGGAGCTGGGACGGGAAGTGACCCGGCCCACCATCGCGGGAATTATGGGCGCCTTCGGGGCCGCCCTGGCCGCCCGGGATCTGCATCTAGAGAAAAGCGCCCTGCTCTCTCCCCAGGCTCTGGAGAAGTTCACCCACACCGCCAAGCCCGCCACCTGCGGCCTATGCACCAACCACTGCTCCCTCACAGTCAACACATTCGACAGAGGGCGGCGGTTCATCTCAGGTAACCGGTGCTCCCGCCCCCTGGGGGAGGAGCCCACCCATCTGCCCGACCTGATGCGCTATAAGTACCAAAAGCTCCGCGCCCTCCAGGGCAAGGGACAGGGGGACGGCTCCCGGGGAAAAATTGGCATCCCCTTCGGCCTGAACATGTATGAGAACCTGCCCTTCTGGTTCGAGCTGTTCACCCGCCTGAACTTCGAGGTGGTCCTCTCCCCGGAGTCCAGCCGGAAGCTGTATTTAAAGGGACAGCGGACCATCCCCTCGGACACGGTGTGCTACCCGGCGAAGCTCCTCCACGGCCACATGGAGGCTCTGGTGGAGGCGGGTGTGGACGTCATCTTCTACCCCTGCCTGCCCTATAACTTTGACGAGCATATCAGCGACAACAACTATAACTGCCCGGTGGTGGCCTACTACCCGGAGCTGCTGGCCGCCAATGTACCTGACCTGAAGAAGCTCCGGTATCTCTACCCCTACTTCGGCCTGCACCGCCCCAAGGACTTTGAAAAGCACGCTACCAAGTGGTTTGGAGAGGAGTTCGGTGTCCCCAGGCACGAGACAGTTTCCGCCGTCCGGGCCGCCTATGCGGCCTACGACGCCTATAAGGAGGACCTGCGGCAGACTGCCCAGCAGTACATCTCCCAGGCCCGGGCGGAGGGGCGGCACATTCTGGTGGTGGCCGGCCGGCCCTACCACATGGACCCGGAAATCAACCACGGCATCAACGATCTGATCACCTCCTACGGCTTTGTCCTGATTACTGAGGACTCGGTGGCCTATCTGGAGGATAAGGTCCCCCGGCACGTACTCAACCAGTGGACCTATCACGCTCGGATGTACAACGCCGCCCGGTATGTGTGTACCCAAGAGGATATGGATCTCATTCAGCTGGTATCCTTTGGCTGCGGCATTGACGCTATCACCGGTGACGAGATGCGCTCCATTCTGGAGGAGGGCGGCAAGCTGTACACCCAGTTGAAGATCGACGACATCAGCAATCTGGGGGCGGTGAAGATCCGGATTCGCTCTCTGATTGCCGCCATTGAGGCCCGTAAGGAGAATTGACATCATAGGGGCGCACATTGTGCGCCCCCTGCCCCACAGAAAATGCCCGTTTTCCCGGGCGCGCACTGTGCGCCCTTACATTTGACGATCGACGCGACATGAAGAAGGAGTTTTTATGGCAAAGCTAGTATATGACGAGACCGGCCGACTGCTGTTCACCAAGGAGATGAAGGAGGAGTACACCCTCCTGATGCCCCAGATGCTGCCGGTCCACTTCGGCATGATGCAGAAGCTGCTCCAGAACGCCGGATATAAGGTGGCTATGCTCACCACCAATCACCGGGGCATCGTGGACGAAGGACTTAAATATGTCCACAACGACACCTGCTACCCCGCTCTGTTGGTCATCGGGCAGCTCATCGACGCGGTGAAGCACGGGGGCTACGACCCCCACAAGGTGGGCCTGCTCATCACCCAGACCGGTGGCGGCTGCCGTGCCTCCAACTACATCCATCTGCTGCGGAAGGCTTTGGAGAAGGCAGACATGGCCTATATCCCCGTGGTGTCTGTCAACCTGTCCGGTCTGGAGAAGAACCCTGGCTTTAAGCTCACCCTTCCCCTGATCCGGAAGGTGGTCTATGCCATGATGTATGGGGATATCATCGTCAACGTGGCCAACCAGGTCCGCCCCTATGAGGTGAACCAGGGAGAGACGGACGCCATGGTGGAGGCCTGGTCCCACAAGCTGGTGGATGGCTTTGAGAAGGGCAAGGGTATGAGCCGCAGTCAGATGCGCCAGCTCTTTGCCCAGATCTGCCGGGACTTTGCCGCCATCCCCGTCCAGGGGGAGCCCAAGATCCGCGTGGGTGTTGTGGGGGAGATCTATGTGAAGTTCGCCCCCCTGGGCAACAACAACCTGGAGAAATTCCTCCTCAGCGAGGGAGCAGAGCCGGTGGTGCCCGGCCTCACCGACTTCATCATCTTCAAGATCTACAACCGGGTGGCCGATGTGAATCTGTACGGAGGCAAGTGGCTCAAGAAGGCGGCCTGCCAGCTGTTTATGGGCTATGTGGAGTCCTGCCAAAAAGACATGATTCAGGCCCTGAAGGATTCCGGTCGCTTCCGCGCCCCCGGTACTTTCCGGGAGCTGCACAGCTTGGTCCACGGGTACTTAGGGGACGGCAATAAAATGGGCGAGGGCTGGCTCCTCACCGCCGAGATGCTGGAGCTCATCCATTCCGGCACGGAAAATATTGTCTGTACCCAGCCCTTCGGCTGCCTGCCCAACCACATTGTGGGCAAGGGCATGATCCGCAAGCTGAAGGACGACTACCCCATGAGCAATATCGTGGCCATCGATTACGACGCCAGCGCCACCAAGATCAACCAGGAAAACCGGATCAAGCTCATGCTGGCCAACGCCCGGGGCCTCGCCCGTCAGGAGGAGACCGCTCCCGATGTCCGGCCCCACGCGGCGCCGCAGGAGCCCCAGTCCCTCACCCACGCCGGTGCTCACGCGTGAAAACTCTCTCCCATACCAAGACCGACAGGCACAAAATGCCTGCCGGTCTTTTTGTCGTTCAAGTTTATTCTTCCCCTTCCAAACTGCCGCCTTTTGCCCTGACGCGGCACCGCTGGCCCCTCAGAGCAGAAACCAGGCGCCGCCCGTTGGGCAGCGCCTGGTTTCCGTGCTTTCCTAGATGTTTAGAGCAGATCGAGAGGCTGACTCCCCTCTCCAAAGTTCTGCATCGTCCGCTGGTTTTCAGCTCTCCGGTCCTGGATGGCCTCCTTCAGTACCAGCTCCTTCACCTTCATCAGCCGAATGGTGTTGGCCCGCTCGTTTTCATCCAGCTTCATGGTGATATACTTGATGTTCTCCTGCATCTCCGGGATCTTCACATACTCCAGGGCGTTCACCCGGCGGCGGGTCTTTTCAATCTCCTGGGCCAGGAGCTGGCTGGTCTTTTCCACCTCCGCCAGCTTCAGCATATCCACAAAAACCTGAGATAAGGCGTCCACCGCGTCGTCCAGCTCGCCGCTGGTCTGGGCAAAGCCGTAGGGGTAGACCTCCCCCGGATCCTGACTCTTGGTTTTGAATTGATACCGGGGCACATCCACCGACATGACGTTCTGGAAGGTCATCTCTAGCTCCACGCTCTGCTTGGGGTACAGGAGGGACTGCTCCAGCATCTCCGGGGACATGAGGGCGGAGGCCACCGTGAAGGAGGCGTGGGCCCGCATGAGGCCCTCCTCCACCCGCTTCCGCAGGGCCCGGTTCTCCCGCACCACGTCCATGAACTGCTTCATCAGCTCGTCCCGCTTGTCCTTCAGCAGCTTGTGGCCCCGCTGGGCCGTTTTTAACCGCCCCTTCAGCCGGGTCAGTTCCATGCGGGTGGGATTGATGGTTGTACTGGGCAATTTGGTTCCCCTCTTTCATATTGGGATCTCAGGCAGCCCCCCTTTTGCAAGGGGGGTGCGGACAGCAAAAATCCACCCCTGCGGTCTTGGCTCCCCCCCTTGCGGGGGAGCTGTCCCCAAAGGGGACTGAGGGGGGCACTATCCTTCCCTCTCTCATAAAGGGGCGCGGGCGGTCCTGGGCCGCCCCTACGCCTCCTGCTTGGGCAGATACTTGTCGATATACTCCGGCTTAATACGCTTGAGCTCACTGCGGGGCAAGATACTCAAAAGCTCCCAGCCCAGATCCAGAGTCTCTTCAATGGAGCGGTTCTCATCGGCCCCCTGGGAAACATAGCGCTTTTCAAACT
>CALXGD010000019.1 GCA_944387745.1 uncultured Oscillospiraceae bacterium | reverse complement strand
AGATGTCATCATTGGCAGGGAGGAACTGAGAGAGCGTCTTGACGCTCTGACGGGACAGTTATCTGAGTTCGAAGCGTGCGTCCTGTCCCCCTATTTAAGTGGTCTCTCCTGCGGAGAGATCGCCCGGCGGCTGAACCGGTCCCCCAAGGCGGTGGACAATGCGGTCCAGCGCATCCGCCGGAAGGTGGCCCGGAGCTTTTCTTCCAGCGCATCCAGCGAGAGCTGATCGCAATATTACACCACCCATGCCGAAGGCCATGGGAAACGAGTCAAAGAGAGGGAAACCAAATGTACGAAGACAAGATCCTGGTATGCAAAGAGTGCGGCAAGGAGTTCACTTTCACCGCTGGTGAGCAGGAGTTCTACGCGGAGCGGGGCTTCCAGAATGAGCCTCAGCGCTGCAAGGCCTGCCGTGACGCTCGGAAGAACGCCGCCCGCGGCCCCCGTGAGTATTTCACCGCCGTGTGTGCCGCCTGCGGCCGCGAGGCTCGGGTTCCCTTTGAGCCCAAGTCCGACCGCCCCGTCTACTGCAGCGAGTGCTTCGCTAAGATGCGCGAGCAGGGCCGCTGAGTACCAGTGCCGTTGAAAAAGGGCGCCCAGTGGGGCGCCCTTTTTTGCCTGCCTTTTTGTCACATAATGAAAATGGATGGGCGCAGCTATCGGTTGCCCTGATTCCGCTGGCAGCTATTGTCCTGGGCCTGCTGATTTTTCCTGGGGCGGCGTGTGCGGCAAAAATACAGTGGAAAATAATATTTTTTACAATTTCCCATTGAAAAACTGGGAGGGTTCGGCTATACTACTCATGTAACCCAAGATAAATGGAGGAGATTCCCATGACCATTACAAAGGACACGATTATTGGTGATATTCTGGCGATTGCCCCTCAGACTGCCCCCCTGTTTATCGGCATCGGTATGCACTGCCTGGGCTGCCCCGCCTCTCAGGGCGAGACGGTGGAGGAGGCCTGCATGGTCCACGGGGTGGATGTGGACGACCTGCTCTCCCAGGTCAACGCCATGATCGCCGCCGGCGAGTAAGGACATGAAGCCGGGCCGGGGCGGAGCAATCCGCCCCGGTTTTCTTTTTCCCAATTAGTCTGTGCGTCCCCGCCTCTGGAGAGGGCGGAGATACCGGAGGGAGCTGGGCCCGCCTGGGGACAGAAAATCAAATTGGGAGTTTTACACTGGCAGAAACGAGGATATTATGAGACATACCATCAATCTGTCCCCCCGTCTGCGCACGGCGGCGGACCTGGTGCCTACGGGAGCGCGGCTAGTGGATGTGGGGACGGACCACGCCTATCTCCCTGCCGCCCTACTGCTGGAGGGGAAAATCCCCTTCGCCATCGCCGCCGACCTGCGGCAGGGCCCCCTGCTCCGGGCCAAGGCGACATCCAGGCAGTGCGGCTGCCAGGGAAAGATAGCCTTCCGCCTGTGCGACGGCCTCCGGGGCATCCGCCCGGATGAGACGGATGCCGTGGTGATCGCCGGCATGGGGGGAGAGACCATCGCCCAGATTGTGGCGGCGGCCCCCTGGGTGCGGGAGAGGGGCATCCCCCTGGTACTCCAGCCCATGAGCTTCTTGCCCGACCTGCGGGGATGGCTGGAGAAGAATGGCTATCAGATCCGGGAGGAGCGTCTGGCCCAGGAGGAGGACGTGATCTATGTGGTCATGGACGTCCGAGGGGGGGAGATGCCCCCTCTGACTCCGGCGGAGCTGTGGGCCGGAAAACAGAGCCGGGCCCCCCTGCGGGGGGCGTATCTGGCGGGGCTGCTCCAGAAGCTGGACCGGGCCCTCGCCGGCCTGGCCCAGCCCCGGGAGGGCCGGGGGGAGGCCCGGAGACAGGAGCTGGAGCAGGTGCGCAGCGGCCTGCTGGACATGAAAAAGGAGTGGGATACATGGCAACTGTGAGGGAAATTTATCAGCAGCTGGACCAGTGGGCCCCCTTTGAGACCCAGATGGACTTTGACAATGCCGGCTTTCTGGTGGGCCGGGGGGACCGGGAGGTGAGGAAAATCCTGGTGGCCCTGGACATCACGGAGGCGGTGGTGGACGAGGCGGCGGAGTGGGGAGCTGACTTGATCGTCTCCCACCACCCGGTGATCTTTCACCCGGTGAAGCGGCTCACCGACGAGACCACCACCGGGCGGACCCTGCTGGCCCTGGCGGAGAAGGGAGTGGCAGCCATCTGCGCCCATACAAACCTGGATGCCGCCCAGGGGGGCGTGAACGTGTGCCTGGCCCAGGCTTTGGGTCTGGTGGAGCTGGAGCAGCTCCACCAGGACGGGGTGGACCGGAACGGCCAGCCCTACGGGGTGGGCCGGGTGGGCCTGTGTCACACCGCCGGCCTGCCAGCCGGGGAGTACGCCGCCTTTGTAAAGGAGAGGCTGAACGCCGCCGGGGTGCGCTATGCGGACGGCGGCAAGCCGGTGCGCCGGGTGGCGGTGGGAGGTGGCTCCTGCGGCTCTATGCTCTCCGACGCCCTGGCCGCCGGGTGCGACACCTTTGTCACCGCTGATGTGAAGTACGACCAGTTTTTGGAGGCCAAAGCCCTGGGAATCTCCCTCATGGACGCGGGCCACTACGCCACCGAGCACGTGGTCTGCCCCAAAATCGTCCAGTATCTGTCCCTGAAGTTCCCGGGGATTCCCATGAAGGTGTCCCAGGTCCACAGAGAAGTGTACGGGTGGGTGTGAGCAGCGTCACAGAAACGTCACGGTGTCCTTAGAGAGGGGCGTGCTTCACAATGCCGAATGAGCTTGAGAAGAGGCTGATTTCTCTGTATGATGAGATAGGCCTGGGAGCTTGTGAGATTTGCAAAAAATGCAGGGCTGACAATCCAAACCTGTACCCCAAAGCGGTCGGGTGTTGGTTCGTAGGCAGTGAGTATGATAAGCAGAGCAAGAAAATCTTATTTATAGGAAAAAATGCCCGAGGCTCTCCCGCTGATGATTATGCGGAAAATCAGAATGATAGAGGGTTTTTGGAAGAGTTTAGATATGCAAGAGATAACTTATGGGACAAAAGATGGGCTTATTGGAGATATACAAAGGAGATTTGCAAGGTATTATTTGGCCCAGTGGGTACGGAGGCGGTTGCCTTTACAAATATGGTGAAGTGCAATGGTTCTGATACTGTGGATACGACGACCGATTCCATGAAGGAGCATTGCATCCGTGAACTGAAAGTGATAAAGCGGGAGATGGAAGAGCTCAAACCTACGCATGTTGTTTGCTATACAGGGGAGTCCTACGATGCTTGGTTGATTGACCTTTTTGATCGGCTGGAGTGTACGGGAAAAACAAGGGTAATAGTTGGCAAGAAAGAGATGCCTTTTGCAGAGTTTGACGCTGTATTGCAGGGAAGGGCCACAAAAGTTTTAAGAATTGGTCATCCAGAAAGAAAGAAGAAAGCAGCTTATATATCTGCCGTTACAGAATGGATTCGCATCAGCTGACACTGACAATCATATGGCTGTGGCGATAAACAGAAAAAATACTTGCATTTTCCAAAAAACTGTGGTAAACTTCTTTGGTCTGAAATAACGGGCGGTCCTCTGCGGCCGCCGCGGGAGAAGCTCCGCGGCAGAAGGGCGCGCAAGAACGCCTCTACAACAGGAGGAAAAAATCATGGATCTGATGCAGGCTTTTACCGACAAGTACACCAAGGATGAGCCCCCGGTCGTCCAGGTGGGAGACACCGTTCGGGTACACCTGAAGGTCAAGGAGGGCAACCGGGAGCGTATCCAGGTGTTTGAGGGCACCGTCATTGCCAAGAAGCATGGCGGCATTGAGGAGACCTTCACCGTCCGCCGCGTATCCTACGGCGTGGGCGTGGAGAAGGTGTTCCCCCTCCACTCCCCCTCTGTGGAGAAGGTGGAGCTGGTGCGCCACGGCAAGGTCCGCCGGGCCAAGCTGTACTACCTGCGCAACCGCGTGGGCAAGGCGGCCAAGGTCAAGGAAGCCCTGTAATTCCAAGCTGGAGAGAGAGGAGCGGTCTCAGGCCGCTCCTTTTTCATACCAGCATCCCCGGAGACAGGAGGTTTTACTGTGAACATTCAGTGGTATCCCGGCCACATGACTAAGACCCGGCGTCAGATTGAGGCCGACCTGAAAAACGTGGACCTGGTGGCGGAGATCATCGACGCCCGCATCCCCATATCCAGCCGCAACCCGGACATTGACGTCCTCTGCGCCGGCAAGCCCCGGCTGGTGGTG